>JALYIG010000371.1 GCA_030775885.1 Acidobacteriota bacterium
CTCGTACAGCACCGCACCCTGCGCAAAGTAGGCGACCTCGGCCGGCCCACCCACATACGCCGTCACAGGCAGGATCGTATCCTGAAACACCGGCCGCAGCAGCGCATTCGGACTCAGCCTCTCCGGCTTCTCCTCCAGAATCCTCAGCAGCTCCGCCGTGGAATAACCCTTCGCTCCGGCCTTCCAAATCCCGTCCGCCCCGCGCCGCAAAGCCTGCCGCGTCCCATCCTCGCCGATCAGAAACAGCAGCGAAGACCCCGCCTTCACCAGTACCTGCGCGTGATACCCCGCCGCCTCCAACTCCTTCGACCGCGCCATCAGCGCAGCTTCGAACCCCTCCGCATCCTCAATCGCGGCTCGCAGAGCGCGCGCACCCAGCGCATGAAAATCCCTCCCAGCGGCGTCCATTACAACCAATCCTTCATCCGCGAACAGCCGCGCCATCAGCCGCGCAAACGCCCCGCCAAAGGTCCCTTCCGGCCGATAACACTGGTGCAGCAGATCGCACACCGGTGCATACCCCAGCAACTCGGAAGCCCGCTCCAGCAGTGCATCCACCGCCTTGCCCAGCGCCACGCCGCCCACCGGAGCGTCATGCGATCGCAGCCCCAGCCGCAGCGTCTCCACCTCTGTGTTGGTCAGCAGCGAGACCTGGTCCACCTCCTCCAGATCATGGTCCTCCGTCGCCAGCCAGAACACCGGCACATGCTCCACACCCGTAGCCGCCGTCGCTTGCTTGGCCCGCGCAATCGCCGTAGCCGCCTTGAGCAACACATACAGCGGCCCGCCAAACAGCCCCACCTGCTGCCCCGTAACCACCGCCCGCGCACCCGCGCGAATCTTCGCAATATTTTCGAGAGCCGCCTCGCCACCGCCAAACTCCCGACTCTGCCGCTCCAGCGCATCCGCCAGCGCCGCCGCATGCCCACTGGCATCCGCCACCCGCATCCACGCCTTGCCGAGAGGCTCCGCGCCATACCATCGCCGCAGCGGAGCATCCGTCGCGCTCTCACCCATCGCCAGGTAGTCGCGATAGAGTTTAGTCACATGCGGCAGCGTCGCGATCGGATAACACTCAGAACTCATCAATAAATCCTCAACTCGCCGCCCGCAACTTCAGGCCAAACCCTCACCCGTCAAGCGGCGCAATTCACCTGTCAATTGGAACATGCCCCCAATTGGATGCGCCATCTCCCACCCAGATGCAGGATGATACTTTAGACAAATGGCAGCCACATTCCGCAAAAAGTCTTCAGCCGCTTCCACAGCCAAGCCTACCGCAACACCTCGCGCCGCAAAACACTCTACGAAGAAGCCAGCCGTCCAATCCAAAGCCGGCACGGCCACCCTCGTCTCCTCCAAGCTCTCTTTCAAAGGCCGAGTCTTCAACGTCTTCACCGAGACCCTCCAGGAGCCCAGCGGCCACCGCCACATCAAGGACGTCGTCCGCCACAATGGCTCCGTCGTCATGCTCGCCGTCGACGACCGCGCCAACCCAGCCGACCCCGACATCATCCTCGAGCGCCAATACCGCCACGCCGCCGGCCAGTACCTCATCGAACTACCCGCCGGCTCCCTGAATCCCGGAGAGCCGCCCCTCGCCGGTGCCAAACGCGAACTCATCGAAGAGACCGGCTTCCGCGCCCACCGCTGGACCCTGCTGCTGCGCTACTTCGCCAGCCCCGGCTTCCTCGGCGAGTGGATGCAGATCTACCTCGCCCGCGACATCCGTGAAGGCGTTGCCACTCCCGAACTCGACGAGCAGATCGAAATCATCCGCATGCCGCTCTCCAAAATCATGAGCATGATCGACGACGGCAAAGTCCACGACGGCAAAACCATCGTCGGACTCTGCCTTTACGACCGTCTCCGCCGCGAAGGCCGCCTCTAACTCATGTTTGTCATTCCGTAGCGGAGCGAAGGAATCTGCTTCTCGCGTTTACGGACCACTCACCACGGATCACTCTACTTCTCCGCCATCTGCTTCGGCGTCAGCTCGGTCACAATCTCTTCCGCCACCTCAGCCGCCGACTCCAGCGAATCCAGGTCTTCATCGGTAAACGTCTCGCCGAGTCCCCCAAACCGCCGCTCGCGCTTCTGATAATTCTGGATCGCCTCCAGCAGATGGATCCCCCGGAAATCCGGCCACAGCCGGTCCGTAATAAGAATCTCCGAGTACGCAATCTGCCACAACAGAAAATTCGAAATCCTCTGCTCGCCCGACGTCCGGATCACCAAATCCGGGTCCGGCATATGCGCCGTATACAACGCGCTCGAAATATCGTGTTCATCCAGCCGCGCCTCCAGCCCATCCACCTGGATCAAATCCTCCAGCGAGCAGCCTCTCTCATGCGCCTCTGCCATCAGCTTCGTCACAATCGACCGTGCCGCATCCACAATCTCACTGCGCGACCCGTAATTCAGTGCCAGCGTCAGCGTCGTGCCTGTATTCCTGGCCGTCGCCTCGCTCGCCCACTGCATCGTGTCCTGCACCTCGCTCGGCAACTCGCAGATCCGCCCGATATACTCCATCCGAACGTTGTTGTCGTTCATGCGCTTCACATTGCCGACCAGGTAATTCCGCAGCAACTTCATCAGGAAGTTGACCTCGGACTTTGGCCGACGCAAATTGTTCTCCAGCGAAAACGCGTACAGCGTAATAAATGGCAGGTTGATCCGGCTCGCAGTCTCCACCACAAACTGGACGCTCTCGGCGCCCTGCTGATGCCCCAGAAACCGTTTCAGCGCTCGCTTTCCGGCCCAGCGACCGTTGCCGTCCATGATGATCGCGACATGCTGCGGCAACTTCTGCGGATCGAGCTGCGCATACACCGCTGCCTCTTCCACCGTCAGTTCATGGAGCCGAGCGCACGGTTCAAACACCGGCCTGGTTGTCGATTTTGGCAAACGCGACCTCGCAGGGATTCGCCGCCTGGAAAAGCACACCAGAGTATCCACGCGACCCTTTTAGCATACGCCAAACAGCTTCGAGGTCCGAGGCAAGTGGCGACTGGTCAGTGTTCAATCGTCAGTGTCTTTGAAGCCACAATTCCGGCTTTTCGGGAGCAGGACGACCGTCCCACCCCTTCCTAGGACCACCTTGGCGGAAATCACAGAATGCAAAATTGATCGAACCTCATTCTCACTCGTCGTCATTCTGACTCGAAGAGTCAGAATCTGCGTACTTCTGTCGCCCTTCACCTGTGGTCCTTCGCCTCCTCGACCCAGGATTACGTCCGTCTCTTGCTTGCAAGGACATTCTTTACAGGTGAGTGCTAAGTCCAGACAGACGCCGCAACCTCGATCGGCGAGCTGGGGATGAGAGTTGCAACTGAAACATGCGGCCAGGTCAGCGGGCCGAAGTTCAGAAAGACAGTCTGGCTATATTGGATCTGGATGTAAGGCACCACGATGGTCTTATTCACCAAAATGTCCGTGGGTGGCGTGAGGACAAACGTCGGTCGGAGCGTGCTGCCCGGACGCGCCGCCGCTTGAATCGTGATCGGCAAACCGTTCGCTTTGCACGGAGGCACGACCAGCGTTTGAAGGATCGTTTCAATCCAGAAGATCGCCGTCATCTTGAAGGCGTGTGCGTTCGGGTTATGGGGCGGAGTGTTGGCGTCGCCGCGCAACTCGGCGATCTCGGCGGTCCCGCCAGCGAAGCCCGGAGGCGTCGTCGCGGGAGGTGATGGGGGATTGGGAGGCGGCGTTGGCTGTGTCCCAGCGGAGTCCGTCGTGACGAACAGAGTGACGAAGCTCTGCATATTCAGCCCGGCAAGTTGCTGGCGTAGCACCGTGTTGGGGTCGTCGAGGATTGCCTGGGTGATCGTCCCTGCGGCGATGAACGGGGTAAGGTCCTGCGGAATTCGCGCCGTGTTGGGCGTGGCTGCAGTCTGACTGGGAAAGAGTGGCGAAGTGGGGGGTTTTTGAGCGCCACCAATGGGGAACGGATTCATGTTCACGGGCGGGATCGTCAGTGGGCCGGGCTTTCGTCCAAAGGACGGACCCTGCGCCACAATCGTCACGCCATGGGGTATCGAAGCCATCCGCGTATAGATCGTCTGGCCCTCCGGGGGAACCGTCGTCGGTGGCACTGCGAGCCACATGCCCGGTTCAAAGTGAATGCCGGTCGCCGTGCCCGAAGTGATGTCGTTGACCGACTGGACGTAAGGAACGCCGTTTAGAAAGACGTCCGGCTGGTTTCCAAAGCCGCGGTTTGGCACGTTCCCCAGCGGCGCAGCGAAGGTAAGGGTCTCGGCAGTGAGATTCAGTTCCAGAATGTTGTCGCTCCCCGGAACCGGGTGTGGAAGCTGGGTGGTCGACTTCGGGCTTTGCGGGCGGAAGATGGTGTTAAAGCCAGTCCCGGCGAACGCCATGCTTTCTGTCGGATCGAACGGATCGGTGAAACCGATCAGGTCGCCCAGCGGCGACGATATGGTGACGGTTTCTCCCGCAGGAGTGGGCAGAAGCGGATTGCGGAGGATGCCCGCCAGAGCGGGGTTCAGGGTGAGAAGGTCGGCTTTGACGGGTGCCTGACTGGGATCGACTTCGTCGTAGTGGAAGCCGTTGTCGAGCGCGATGGTGGGCTTTCCGGAGTTGCTCATGGTTAGACCTCGCTTCTGGGTTGACGGGTGAGGGTCAGGCCGGCTTTGGGACAGATACGCCGGCGAAGTAAAGCAGGGACAGCTGATCCGTTCTGTTTTCGCGCACTCGGACGCGAAGCTGCGCGGATGCAGAGCGGATGCAGTGCGAGCTAGAGGGTCAAGGCCTGCGCAGTGTGTTTCTCTTGCTTGCGTTTCAAAGCCGGAAAACATCTTGCGGCGCACTACTGCCAGTTCAGCCTGGGAAAAGGGGGGCCGGGCCTGGTCACGCTACCTTTGCGGTAGAAAATCGTCGATGTTGAACTCTTATAGCGAGAGGAAGAACGCCTTCTCTAACACTTGGCTTTCTTGTCTCAGGCGAAGAAGCCCAGGAAACAAAGACGCGCGAGATCGTGGTAGTTGACACCGAAATACTACTCACATCGGCAGCGTGTCGCTACCCATTGGCAGAGAAAAATCAAATATTGCCGCAGCGGTGCATCCGCACGCTGAAACTAAACGAACTACTTTTAGCCTGCCCCGTCCTGAATCCTTTTTACCGCCACAGCCCTCTTTCTCTATAGAGGAACAAATTAGCTTCCATGACTTCAGTCTGCGACACCACCATCAACGCCCACGAACTCAGCACCTTCGCCGACCCCGCCTGGCAGGCCATCGACGTGCGTTCGGCCACCGAGTTCGCCTCCGGCCACATCCCCGCCGCCGTCAACATTCCCATGGACGAGATCGAGTGCCGCCTCGCCGACCTCCGTCCTGGCACGCGCACCGTGCTCGTCTGCCAGTCCGGAATGCGCGCCGGCCTAACCCGCGACTTGCTCGCCAACCGGGTCGCCGACCTCTTCGTGCTCGGCGGAGGCACCGACGCATGGCGCGCGGCAGGCCTGCCTATCGTCGCTTCGACCCGTTCGCGC
>JALYIG010000372.1 GCA_030775885.1 Acidobacteriota bacterium
CCGGTGAGCCGAGTTGCGGCACTTTTTTGCCGCTGTCGAGCGCGGGCTCCTGCGGGTCGAGGCCGTGCTTGCGGAAGCTGCCGCGAGTGCCGTGGAGGACGAATCGGGGCGCGTTGTCGCAGGCGAGATAGCTGGTGCGGCAGTGGGCGAGGAGGCCTTTGCCGTTGGCAGCTTTGTAGTGGAGGGTGATGTCGAAGGCGTCTTCGATGGCGGTCTGGTCGCGGTCTGCGCGCACGCTGGCCGTAATGGCATCCGGCGCTCCGAAGAGGGCGAGTGCCTGGTCGACGAGGTGCGGGCCGAGATCGAAGAGCATGCCATTCGCGTGATTCTCAGCCTCTTTCCAGGTGTTTTGGCGAGGCGTGGGACGGAAGCGGTCGAAATGCGACTCGAAAGTTACGAGGCGGCCGAGAGTGCCGTCCTTCAGCAGCTTTTTGACGGTGAGGAAGTCGCCATCCCAGCGGCGGTTGTGGAAGGGAATCGCCTGCAGGCCTTTGCTTTTGGCGATGCGGCCAAGTTCGAGCGCCTCTTCTGAGGTGGACGCGAACGGCTTGTCGATGACGACGTGTTTGCCAGCTTCGAGCACTCGTTTGGCAAGTTCGAAGTGAGTTTCGTTGGGCGTGGAAACGACGACCACTTCGACGGATGGGTCGGCGAGGGTTGCGTCGATGGACCGCTCAATTTTGGTGGTGGGCCACGCTTTTGCTGCGCTGTCTCCGCTGCGCTGCATGATTGACACCAGCCGCAAGCCCGGCACCGCGCTGACGAAGGGCGCATGAAACACGCTGCCGCCCAGTCCAAACCCGATTACTCCTACGCCAACTTCGCGCTCCGCCATTCAATTCCTCCCAATCATTTTTAGAGCAGGATAAACCTGCCGGAAATTGCTGTACGCCTCATTCATAGTAGCGGCGTTTTTCGGTTCGATCACCTCGGCTACTTTGACTGTGGCCGCGCAGGCTGCTTCGACGCTGGACCATGCGCCGACACCAACACCTGCGAGCAGAGCTGCGCCGAATGCGCCACCCTCCTCCGCGACGAGCAACTCGACAGGCATGCCATAGACGTCTGTTTGAATCTGCCGCCAAAGCGCGCCGCGTGCGCCTCCGCCGCCGAGCCGGATACTGGTGACTGGGATTTCGAGTTCTGCAAAGAGGGAAAATGTGTCGCGCAAACTGAACGCGACGCCTTCCATTACCGCGCGAACGCAGTGGGCGCGGGTATGCGATGCTGTGAGGCCGACAAACGCGGCGCGGGCCTGCGAGTCGAGGTGCGGCGTGCGCTCGCCGAAGAGGTACGGGGTCCACAGCAAGCCATCGCTTCCGGCGGGAATCTTTGCTGCTTCGGCGCTCAACTCGTCGTAGGTTGCGCTCGGTGCAAAGGTCTCGCGAAACCAGTGCAGCGAGAGGCCCGCACCGTTGGTGACGCCCATGACGTGCCAGAGTCCCGGTACGGCGTGGCAAAAGGTGTGCAGACGGCCAAGGCGGTCCAAGGTGGGCTTGTCGGTTGCGGCGAACACGACGCCGCTGGTTCCGATGGTTGCGGAGACCGAACCCGGCCCTACGATGCCCATTCCGACTGCGCCTGCTCCCTGGTCGCCGGCACCCGCGACTACGGGAGTTCCGGCGGCCAGGCCGGTTGCGCTGGCGCCTGTATCGCTGACACGCGCGCAGATTTCCGGGCCCTCGAACAGCTGCGGCAACCACGCCATCGGTATGCCGGCAGCCTCCGCGACTTCCCGCGACCAGCGCCGATGGGCGACGTCGAGCAGAAGCGTGCCGCTTGCCTCCTGCATGTCGATGGCAAACTCTCCGGTCATTCGATAGCGCACGTAGTCCTTGGGGCAGAGCACGTGGGCGATGCGGGCGAATATCTCCGGCTGGTGAGTCTTAACCCATAGCAACTTGGTGAGGGTAAAGTTCGGGAGAGCGGGGTTGCAGGTCAGCTCGGTCAGCCGGGCTGGTCCGATGGTGGCATTGAGCCAGTCGCACTCGGGCTGGGTCCGCTGGTCGCACCAGATGAGCGACGGGCGCAGTACATTGCCCTCTGCATCGAGCATGACGCATCCGTGCATCTGTCCGGTGAGCCCGACTGCCTGAATCTCCGCACCTGCGAGTTTAGAGGCGGCCATTACGCCTGCGACTGCCTTTCGTGCGCAGCGCCACCAGTCGTCCGGCTCCTGCTCGGCCCAGCCGATATGTTCGGAGAGGATGGGGGCGTGCTCGCTGGCGGCCGAAGCTACCACCCGACCCGCCCGGTCCACCAGAACAGCCCTCGTCCCACCCGTCCCAACGTCGATGCCTAGAAACATTCGTACACTCCTCTTGCCTGCAATCGAAAGTGTATCTGCTAATGACGTGCCAGCCGGTGCGGGTGCCCCAGATTGGAGGTGTCGAGCGCGAATTATCGCTCAGGCCGGGCACATTTTTTTTGCATAGTCTCGCGTTCGCGGTGCATCCAATTCTCATTGCAAAGTTCGTGGCCTGAGAGAGTTGCAAACCTCCCATAAAAAGTGCAGGTACCATAGAAGAAATGAGTCAAAGCAAAAAAATGCTGTCGGCGGGGCCGGTTTGGTTGGGCGGGGGCCTCGCGAGTCTGCTATGTTTTGGAGCGGTTTGCAGCGCCCAGGCACCGGCCTCCGGAGGTACGGGCGCAACTACTCCGGCACAGGCCCAACAGGTCGGAGGAGCGTTACAGCAGTTGTCCGGCCCGGGAGGCGTAAGTTCTGCTGCGCCAACGCAGGATTCGTTCAAAGGATCGCTGGTGACAGACAAGGCTACGGACGGCGTTGTGGACCTGACGCTGAACGACGCGATTGCGCGCGGGCTAAGGCAGAACCTTGGCATCATTCTTCAAACCTCCGCGCAGCAGAACGCGAGGGGGCAGCAGTTTGAGCAGCTTCAGGCGCTTCTGCCAACGGTGACCGGAGACGCGAGCATCGAGGTCGAGCAGGTGAACCTGGCAGCGTTCGGGCTAAAGTTCCCCGGACTCCATCCCATTGTCGGACCGTTCCAGGTGGTCGATTTCCGCGCTTACCTCACGCAGAGCCTCTTCAATCTCCCGGCGCTGGAAAACTATATTGCGGCGAAGCATAACTTCACGGCGGCGAAACTGACCGCAGAAGATGCGCGCGACATGGTGGTGCTGACCGTGGGCAATGCGTATCTGTTGTGCATTGCGGATGCGTCGCGGATTGACGCGGTGAATGCTTCGCTTGCGACTTCGAAGGTATCGCTGGACCAGGCGACTGCATCGCACGACGCCGGCACTAGCCCGCGGCTGGACGTGCTGCGGGCGCAGGTGGACTACCAGAACGAGCAGCAGAATTTGATCTCCACCACCAACCAACTCGCGAAGGACAAGATCGCGTTGGCCCGCACCATTGGGCTGCCGCTGGATCAGGCCTTCCGTTTGACCGACACGGAGCCGTATGTGGCACTGGGCAACCTTGATCCGGATGCTGCGTTCTCGCAGGCGCTGAAGAATCGCAAGGATCTGGCGGCGGCGAAGGAGCAGATTGCGGCGGCCCGTGCGCAGAAGACAGCCGCGTTTGCCGATCAACTTCCGACAGCGAAGTTCTCCGGTGACTACGGCGATATTGGTGAGACGCTTGGCCATTCGCACGGCAGCTACACGGCGACCGGCAAGGTTGAGGTTCCGATCCTGCAGATTGCCAAGACGAATGGCGAAGAGGCGGTTGCCGACTCCAACTACGACCAGGCCCGGTATAAATTGAGCGATCAGATTCAGCAGATCGGCGCCGACATTCGCAATTCGATTCTCGATATTCAGTCCGCGGCGAAGCTCGTGGAAGCAGCGAAGTCGAACGTCGACTTGGCCAACGAGGAGCTGAGCGAGGCGCAGCAGCGCTTCCACGCCGGCGTCGAGGACAACTTGCCCGTCTCCCAGGCACAGACCTCGGTGGAGCAGGCGAACGATCAATACATCAGCGCCCTGTACCAGCACAACACAGCGAAGCTTTCGCTGGCACGTGCACTGGGCGTGGCGGAAACGAATTTGAAAGATTATCTCGGAGGTAAGTAACCGTGGCAGATACAGTGACCGAAAACGAAAAGGGCCAGCAAGAGCCGAGGATTGTTACCCCGTCCGGCGAGCCTGCGGCCCCTCCGCCACAGAAGTCGAGCCGCAAAGGCATTGTTTTTGGAGTTGTGTTGCTGCTGGTGCTGGCAGCGATCTTCTTCTACTGGCGCTCCACGTTCACCGAAGACACGGACGACGCGCAGGTGGATGGCAACCTCTATCAGGTGAGCTCGCGCATTACCGGCCATGTGGTGAAGGTTTACGTAAACGACAATCAAGCGGTGCAGCAGGGCCAGTTGCTGGCCGAGATCGATCCGACCGACTACCAGGTTGCGCTGGACCAGGCGCAGGCGGATCTGGCGAGCATGCAGGCGCAGTACGTTCAGGCGAGCGCGAACGTGCCCATTACCCAGGTGAATGTCGGCACCAGCGTGACCAATGCAGGCGCGGACGTAAAGGGGTCCGGCGACCAGGTTGCGCAGGCGCAGAAGCAGGTGGAGGCGGCGGCCGCGCGCGTGGATCAGGCCAAGGCGAACGCCGTGAAGGCGCAGTTGGACGTCGACCGCTATACGCCGCTGGTGCAGAAGGACGTGATCTCCAAGCAGCAATTTGACGCTGCGGTTGCGCAGGCGGCGGCATCGAAGGCTGCGGTCCTGGAGGCGGAATCGAACGTCCTGGCGGCCCAGAACGGTGTCGAAAGCGCGCGGCAGAAGCAGGCCCAGGCGCAGGCACAGGCGCAGCAATCGGTGAAGAATGCTCCGGGCCAAGTGAAGGTGGAACAGTCGCGTGCAACCGCCGCAGCAGCTGCGGTCAAGCAGGCCGAGGCCAAGGTGGAGCAGGCGCGGCTGAATCTTACCTACACGCACATACTTGCGCCAAGCGCGGGCATTGTGAACAAAAAGAATGTCGAGATTGGCGCGAACCTGTCGGCCGGGCAGGACCTGATGACCATCATCCCGCTGACGGATTTGTGGGTGACGGCGAACTTCAAGGAGACCCAACTGGCCAAGATGCACCCGTGCCAGGCGGTGACGCTGAAGGTGGATGCTTACGGCGGGCGCAAGTTCTCCGGCTATCTGCGGCAGGTGGGCGGGGCGACTGGATCGATGCTGTCGCTGTTTCCGCCGGAGAACGCGACCGGCAACTACGTGAAGGTGGTGCAGCGCATTCCGGTTCGCATCGATTTCACCAACCTGCAGGATGAGGATAAAGACTTCGTGCTGCGGCCGGGCTTGTCGGTGACACCGGACGTCGATGTGAAAGCTGCGGACGTACACGGCGTGCCCGGCTGCGCCTGACCAACTAGAGCAAATTCCCTAAGATCGTGAAGCTATTCAAAGGGCGTCATTCTGGACGAAGTCCAGAATCTCGGTAGTTGCTTTCCGCGACTGGTAGACCCCTATAGGGAAAAAGCTCAAGCAGGCTGGATGGCGTGGCCGATCAGCAGGATAACTGGGGCCGGGCCGACTGCCTCATCTTCGATGGCCGCGAGCGTCGTGCGATGAATATGTTCTTCGGGTGTGCTGGCCTTCGAGACGGCGACGCATGGGGTCGCGGCGTCTATGCCTGAGGCAATGAGCTCGTCGGCGAGCAGCCGGAAGCGCCGGCCGGGCATGTATACGACGAGCGTGGCGTCTGCGGGGAAGGCGCCTTCCCATTTGGGTGTGAAGTCCAATTTGTCGGCGGCGTGATGCGCGGTCGCGAACACAAGCTTGGACGCTGAACCTCGGTCGGTGAGTGGCGTCTTGAGCTCGGCTGCGACGGCGAATGCGGCGGTGATTCCAGGGACAATTTCGAACGGGATGGTGGCTTCGTTAAGCGCGGCGATCTCTTCGGCTGCGCGGCCGAATACGAGTGGGTCACCGGATTTCAGGCGAACGACGGAGCGGTGAGCGCTAGCGTGCTCGATCATCAGAGCGTGGATTCCGGCCTGGGTGATGCGTGGCTGGCCGCAGCGCTTGCCCACCGGGACGATGAGCGCTGAAAACGAAGCGAGGGCAAGGACGCCGTCGGAGACAAGGTCGTCGGGAAGGATGACGTCGGCTGTTTGCAGCAGGCGCAGGGCACGCAGGGTGAGGAGTTCAGGGTCGCCGGGGCCCGCTCCGACGAGATAGACGGTGCCGGGCTGGGCTTCCGGGCTCACGCCTTTGGCTCGGTTGAGGGCGCGGTGGGAATTGGATTATGAAGGGCGTGGCGGCGGGCGAGTGTGCGCGAGGGGCAGGCGTCGTAGCCGCAAACTTCGCGGCTGGCAAGCTGGTGAAGGAGTTCCTTGCGGGCCTCGTTCAGCGGCTCGAGTTGGAGGACTTCGCGGCGGAGGTTGCCGAGTTCGGCGAGCCAGTCGCCGGCGTCGAGCGGGAGGATGGCGTTGATCTCCTTACGCAGGCGCTGGGCGAGCGCGGGACTAGCACCGGCGGTGGAGATAGCGATTTGCAGGTCGCCGCGGCGGACGACGGAAGGGAAGTAGAAATCGCAGAAGGGTGGATCGTCAACGGCGTTGACCAAAATGCCGAAGGATTCGGCCTCGGCGAAGACAGCGCGGTTCACGGCGGGGACATCGGTGGCGGCGACGGCGAGGAATTTGCCGGCCAGGTCGCCGGTGGAATACTCGCGCTGATGCCAGACGATCTCACCCGACTCAGCCATGGTGGCGATGCGATCACGCGCATGCGGAGCGATGACGGTGACGCTCGCATTCGCGGCCTGTAGCGATTCGATCTTGGACTCAGCAAGGTTGCCCGCGCCGATGACGATGCAGGGGCGTCCAGTGAGTTTGAGGAAAATGGGGAAGAGGGACATGATTGGCTACTCGCCCGGGGCGTGGCGGCCGGCGCCTACCGGTGCAGGGTCGCGTTCGACAGCAGCGACGACCGTGCCCGCGAGTTGGGCGCGGAGGTTTTCATCGTCGGTGCGGCTGAAGTAGGCGCGAAGATCCTCGCCGGGATTGCGGGCGGCCAGGTAGGCCCGGAGGAGGCGCTCGATGGCCTCAGGGCAGTCTTCGGCGGCGGCGCGGTAGCCGATCTGGCGGGCGATGGCGGCGTACTTGCCAACGGCTCCGCCTACGCAGAAGTAGAAGGCGTCGACCATTTTGCCGTCCTTCTTGATCTTCTTGCCTTCGAGGCCGATATCGGCGATCCAGCTCTGGCCGCAGGAGTTGGTGCAGCCCGTGACGTGCAGCTTGATCTGCTGGTCAAAGCCGGGCAGGCGCTCCTCCATCTCGCTGGTGAGCCACTTGGAAAAGCCCTTGGTCTCGGAGATGGCGAGCTTGCAGAACTCGGTGCCGGTGCAGGCGATGGCGCCGCGCCAGAAGGGTGTGACCTCGACGTGCAGGCCGATCTCGCCGAGCCGGTGTACCAGGTCGCGGGTGCGGGCATTCGGCACGTTGACCAGGATGATGTTCTGCATGATGGTGGCGCGTAGCTGGCCGTCGCCGAACTCTTCGGCGAGGTCAGCAAGCTGGATGAGCTGGTCGCCGCTGAGCCGCCCGCCCATAACGCTGGCGCCGACGGCGGAGAGTCCGGGCTGGCGCTGAGGTGTGACGCCGATGTGGTCGCGGTAGACGTCGTCGGGCACGGCATCCTCTGAGACGGGCGATGGATCGAGCTTGTAGCCGAGCTTCGCTTCGATGGCTTCGAGCATGGTCTCGGCGGTCCAACCGTGCCGCATGAAGAGATACTTGATGCGGGCGCGGGTCCGGTTTTCGCGCAACTCCTGCTGCTCCTTGAAGATGCGTAGCACAGCTTCAACCACTGCATACGCTTTATCCTCCGGGATGAAGGCAGGGATGCGGACGGCGATGTGCGGCTCGGTGGAGAGGCCGCCGCCGACGCGCAGGGTGTAGCCAATCTCTTCCAAGCCGCCAACTTCGCGGCGGACGGCGGTGAGCCCAACGTCATTAATCTCGGGGTACGAGCACCAGAGCGGGCAGCCGCTAACGGTAACTTTGAACTTACGGGGCAAATTGTAGAATTCCGGATTGGCGGTGAGGCCGCGGGCGACTTCGACGGCGAGTGGGCTCGCGTCGATCAACTCATGGCCGTCCAGACCGGCTATAGGGCAGCCGGTAACGTTGCGCAGGACGTCGCCGCAGGCGCCCTTGGGGCTGAGGCCGATGGCGGTGAGCGCTTCGACGATTTCGGGCATCGACTCGATGGTGAGCCAGTGGAGCTGGATGTTCTGCCTGGTGGTGATGTCGGAGAGGTTGCGCGCATGCTTTTTGGTCAGATCCCCGATGACGCGAAGCTGATGCGAGGTGAGCAGGCCGTTGGGCAGGCCGATGCGCATCATGAAGTAGTCCGTGGCTTTGCCGACGCCGTCCTTGCCGCCGGTGACGCCCAGTCCGTCGCCCTGGGTGTAGATGCCCCACCACTTGAAGTAGAACTCCGCCCACTCGGGGAGGACGGCGGCGCGGCCTTCGCGCGCGAACTGCCGCACCTCTTCCCATGCCTCCCACGGATTTTTAGCGAGCTTGAGGCGCTCAGCTTTCTGAGCTTTGGTTTCCTTTACGGCGGGGGGCGAGATAGTTGCTAAATCAGTCATGGTGTTCCTGGGTTGCTGCGTATTTCCCGGTTGGTGAGGTAGAGATGAGTGGCCAGAGGTCTGGTCAAAATAAGAATCGCCCACTGGATTCGTGGGCGCTCAATGCGGCTTGTCCGCGACCTTCGTAAGAGCAGAACTTTACGAGGCGGGACAGGCGCAACGGCGCGCGGCGCAACAACAGATCGTACAGACTGCCGGCGGATTCGAGGCGCGCATCGTCATCTGTTTCAAGCTTAATGGTGGAAGGGCTCGGCGTCAACACGGTAGACAGATTGGAGCCGACTCATGACGATGAAGCTGTCATGAATGGGGCACCCGTAATGTCTGGGGATCAGTCTGCTTCGGCCAGCGACATCTTGTGGCGAACGTCGGAGCCGCGCAGCCAGAAGACGACGTCCTCGGCGATATTGGTGGCGTGGTCGGCGGCGCGTTCCAGGTTGCGGGAGATGAGGATCGCGCTGAGGGCCTGGACGCTGAACTGCGGGTGCTGCTGCATGGTCTCGACCAACTCAGACTGAACGGTCCGGTTCATGTCGTCGACTTCGTCGTCCATGGAGAGTACGCTCTCTGCCATCTTTGGGTCGGCCTCAAGCAGGCCCTGGATGGCGGTGCGGATCATGACGCCGGCCTTCTCGCCCATGGTCTGAATGTCGACGGGGAGGGAGAGCTCGGGTGCGTTCTTCAGCAACTGGGCGCGTTCGGCGATGTTGGCCGCCTGATCGCCAATGCGCTCGAGGTCGCCGTTGATCTTGATCACCGACAGGATAAATCGCAGGTCGATTGCCATGGGCTGTTCCTTGGCGAGGAGCTCATAGGCCATTTCGTCCACGGTGGTTTCAGCGGCGTTGATCGCCTCTTCAATCTCGAGCACGTGGTTGCAGAGGGCCATGTCGCGCTCGAGGTACGCCTCGACGGAGAACTCCAGCGCCTGCTGCGACAAAGCGGCCATGGCCAGCAGCTTGTCTTTCAGTGCGGCCAATTGTTGATGAAAATTGATGCGCGGCATGGGCGAGGCTCCTCGGCAGAAATCCTATCGGCCTCTATTGTGACGCAGATGTGAAACAGCCGTATGAATATGCTACCCCTGGGTAGCGGCAAAGGTACCACCGGACTCCCCGGAAGTTGCAGGGACTTCCGGTGCTAGTTTCCGAAGACAGCGTGGATGTAGTTGCCGTAGCCGACGATGACGGTTGATCCGACCAGGAGCAGCAGCCCGCAGGTGACCAGCAGTTTGGTGCGCATGCTGGTGCCGTGCCACTCCTTCAACACCAGGCCCCAAAGGGTGGCGAAGATAATGATCGACGCCATGTGCAGAGTCCAGGACGAGAAATCGTACTTGCCCATCTTGGTCTGGCCCATGGAGTAGAAGAAGAACTGGAAGTACCAGATGACTCCGGCCATGGCCGCGAAGATGTAGTTGGAGATCAGAGTTGCGGGGGCAAGGCGATCGTAAGTGGAGGCGTCAAGCGGATCGAAGTCGACCAGGGTATCGCCGGAGGTAGCGGCGGCGCGCATCGGGTTGATACCGGGGGCGCCGGCGAACTGGCGGATGGAGCCGTTCTTGAAGATCAGGATGGCGGACCAGATAATGTTGGTGATGAAACCGCCCCAGAGCACGATGATGAGCACCGGAAGGTTCTGCCATAGATCGGACCTGCCGGAGGCGATCAACTGCACTTTGGCGATATCGCCGAGGGGCTTGCCTGCGGCCAGGCCGAAGGCGAAGAAGGAACTCATGAAGCCGGCCAGGACCGCGATCGCGACCCCTTTGCCGAAGTTGTAATCACGCTCACCGGCCTCCAACTTCTCTTCGGGAGTGATCTCGTTCTCCTTGGAGTAGCCGGCCGCTCCATTGACTGCCACACCGACGAGACAAACGAAGACGCCGAGGAGAATAATCTGCCCGGAGGTTTGATGGAGGAGGGAGCCGATCTCGCCTTTGAAGATGGGTGGCACAAGCGTGCCGAAGAAGGCGCAGAGTCCGAGAGCGATGGCGTATCCAAGGGCGATGCCAAGATAGCGGATTGCGAGGCCAAAGGTAATGCCGCCGACACCCCAGAGGATTCCGAAGAGAAGCGCGTATTGCAGCGACCGTGGATTTGCGGCATAGGCCTCGTGCATGACGCTCGAAAGATGAGGCACGAGAAAGTACGCCAGCAGCGGAGGCGCGACGATCCACGCGGCGAATCCCTGGATGATCCAGTAGACCTCCCATGACCAGCGCTTGATGCCGCGGAACGGGATGAAGTTAGTGGCGGAGCAAAAGCCGCCGATCCAATGGAAAATTACGCCTAAAAATGGATTGGGTCCCAAGGTTCCTCACTGCGAGTCGAGATTCTAACTGAAGGCGTAACAATCGTACCTGAGTGGAATGTATTGTGGAAATAGATTGTCTATTGGACTAATGTGTAACTGATACCGGGGGCAGTGTCGTTCGACACCGAAGCACTGCCGCTGTGGGCGATACGATCAGAGTGAGTTCAGACTGGATTCTCAGGAAGTGGGGAGAGGGTTGCGAGTTTCGCTGTTTATCACTTGCTATAACGACACGCTGTTTCCGGAGACGGGTAAAGCCGTAGTTCGGGTGCTGGAACGGCTAGGGCATACGGTGGACTTTCCGCCAGGCCAGACCTGCTGCGGGCAGATGCATTGGAATACCGGCTATCAGGACGAGGCTTATCCGCTGCTGCGCCGGTTCGTGGATCAGTTTCGGGATTCAGAGGTGGTGGTCAGCCCGTCGACCAGTTGCATTGCCATGATGCACGATCACTATCCGTTGATGGCGGAGCGTTTGAAGGACGAGAAGCTGAAGGCCGAAGTGGCAGCGCTGCTGCCGAGGGTCTGGGAGTTTTCGCAGTTCCTGACGCAGAAGCTGGGGCTCGAAGATGTGGGCGCCTACTATCCGCATCGGGTCACCTATCATGCAAGCTGCCATGGGCTGCGCAGTCTGCAACTTGGGGATGGACCGATGAAGCTGCTGCGGGCAGTGCGCGGGATCGACCTGGTAGAGATCGAAAATCTGGCGCAGTGCTGCGGGTTTGGCGGCACGTTCGCTATCAAGAACGCGGAGGTTTCAAGCGCGATGCTGTCGGAGAAGGTTCGCGGCGTGCTGAACACGCGAGCTGAGGCGGTGACGGGCTGCGACAACTCTTGCCTGATGCACATTGGCGGAGCACTGCATCGGCAGCGGACGGGCGTGCATCCGGTGCATCTTGCCGAGATTCTTGCGGGCGAAGAAGGCGGCCAGGCATGAGCGGGACGGCTTTGGATCCGAAGACGGCGCCGAAGTTTCAGGTGGCGGCGAAGGCGCTGATGGGCGACTCGCAACTGCGTAAGAATGTGCGCCACGCGACTAGGGTGATCCAGACCAAACGAGCGCGTGTTGTCGACGAGATGCCGGACTGGCAGGAGTTGCGCGAGTCGGGCAAGCAGATTCGCAAGCATACTATGGCGCATCTGGATTTCTACCTCGAGCAGTTTGAGCGCAACTGCACTGCGGCCGGCGGCCAGGTGCACTGGGCGAAGGATGCGGAAGAAGCGCGACAGATCGTCGTGCGGCTGGTGAAGGAGAGCGGGGCGGGTGTTTCGCCGACTGAGGTCATCAAGATCAAGT
>JALYIG010000373.1 GCA_030775885.1 Acidobacteriota bacterium
CCGTCGTACTTCACCCAGCGCACATGCGACTGGTCCACGCCGCCCTGCAGCATCAAATCCTCGACTAACCGGCCGACAGGATTCTCTGCCAGCGCCGTCACGATCGCAGTCTTCAGTCCGAAGCACCGCCGCAGCCCGCGCGCCACGTTGTACTCGCCGCCGCCTTCCCACACGTTGAACTGGCGAGTAGTGGCGACACGCACATCGCCTGGATCAAGCCGCAGCATCACCTCGCCCAGGCTCACCAGGTCCCACTTGCACTCTTCCTGCTTCCGAATTACCAGGCTGTTCTTCTCGCTTGCCATTCTTCTCCGTTCGTCATTCTGACCCGCAGGGTCAGAATCTCAGTATTGGTCGTTTGCGCATGATCCACGCCTGTTCGCACTATGGTTGTCATTCTGACCCTGAGCGAAGTGAATGGGGAAGAACCCCTGCATTTGCTCTTCGACACTCCACAGCAACGCCCTTTACTTCAAGTCCTTGATCGCAACCGGATCCATGTCTGCGTAGTCCTGATTCTCGCCGCCCATGCCCCAGCAGAAGCCATAATTCTTCGTGCCAACCCCGGCATGAATTGACCAGCCCGGCGACACCACCACCTGCTTATCCGCCATCACCAGGTGGCTGGTCGCATTCGGCGGTCCCATCAGGTGCACCACGCGCTGGTCGGGTTCCACATCGAAATAAAAATAAACCTCCGACCGCCGCATGTGGGTATGCGCGGGCATGGTGTTCCAGTTGCTGCCCGGAGCCAGCAGCGTGAAGCCCATCACCAGTTGGCAGCTCTTGATGCCGTCGCGGTGGATCGCCTTATAAATCGTCCGCTTGTTGCATGTCTCGGTCGAGCCCAGTGCCACTCCCTGCAGGTCCGCGAACTTAACCATCGCCGTCGGATGCACCGCGTGCGCCTGATAGCTCAGCAGATAAAATGCCGCCGGAGCCGCCGCAGACTTGCTCGCAAACGTAACCTGCTTATTGCCGCGGCCCGCGTACAGGCAGTCCAGCTTGTCCAATTCAAACGCCGTGCCATCCACGGTCACCGTACCCGGCCCGCCGGCGTTCAGCACACCTAGTTCGCGACGCTCCAGAAAATACTCCGCCCGCAGCTCCGGCTGAGTCTCCAGCGTCAACGTTCCGGTGGTCGGCACTGCCGATCCAATCACGGTTCGGTCGAGATCCACATACGCCAACTCGATCGTCCCCGGAGTAAACATTCCTTCCAGCAAAAATGTCTCGCGAAGTTCTTCGCTCGTCATCCGCGCGTAACGCACGGGGTCAGCCATCTGCAGCAGCTTCATGAGTCTCCTTCATGTCTCCATCGCCGTTACACAGGCATGGAGACGCCCGGATCATTGTAGCGGACACACTTGACGAGGAAATGTGACCCGCAGCAGAGAAAGCGCGACCAGCCCTCTGCTCCCGCCCATTCCCTCTTCGCTTTATCGCGGAATCTCAGCCGAATTTGCTGGTCCCGGCACCTCGAACCTCGCCCCTTGCATCTCGTACCTGGATCAGGGCCTTGCTTCGAAGATCAGATTGAAAGGCGTCTGCGTCGCTCTGCGGAACTTCCTGAATCCGCCGGACGTAACCACCTCGCCGATCCGCTTCTCGCCCGCCTGCGCACCCAGCGCCGCACCTACTTCCTGCGAAATCGACGCAGGTACGCACAGCATGGTCGACGCCGAGTAAAACACCCGACCCACAGGATTGTGATTAGCTTCAGTCGCGTCTTCCGCAAACGGCTCGACCACCATCCACGTCCCATCCGGCTTCAACGCCGAGTGTACGTGCGCCGCCGCGCCTACCGGATCGCCCATATCGTGCAGGCAGTCGAAGAACGCCACAAAATCGAAGTCCGTTCCGGGGAACCCTTTCGCCGATGCAACTTCGAAGGTCACTCGGTCCGCCACGCCTTCGCGTTGAGCCGCCGCGCGCGCCAGGTCGATCGAGTCAGAGTGGTAGTCGAATCCGAAGAACTCCGACTTCGGAAACGCTTTCGCCATCAATATGGTCGACGAGCCCAGTCCGCAGCCAATGTCTGCCACTTTCCCTCCGGCCCGCAACTTCGCCTCCACGCCGTCCAGCGCAGGAATCCACTGCGAAACCAGGTTTGCCGCATAACCCGGGCGGAAGAAGCGCTCCGTCCCGTGGAAAAGATCGTGGTGGTGCTCATGCCAGCCAACTCCCTTGCCCGTCCGAAACGCCTCCTCAATCTTGTCCACATCGTGGAAGCAGGACGAGATGATCTGGAAAGCCCCAGGCAGAAACGCCGGACTGTCGTCCACGGCCAGCGCCAACGCCTGCTCCGGCGGTAATGTGAAAGCGGCAGTCATGGCATCGTAGGTAACGTATCCGCTGGCGGCATTGGCGTTCAGCCATTCGCGAACATAGCGCTCCCCGGTGCCGGTTCGCTTGGCAAGCTCCGCCGGAGTCACCGGAACCCCATCTGCCATTCCCTTGTAAAGTCCCAACCGGTCGCCCAGCAAAATGAGCACGGCATGCATCGCCGCTCCCATGTCTCCCACAGCCCGGCCCATAAACGCGTTCAGCTTCCCTTCGTCGATCGGTGCAAGCGTCAATTGCGTATCCATAAACGCCTCCTCGGCTGAAATGAATAGAAGTGCGTGGAATATTAGACCTCGTAGCAAACAAAACACAAGACTGCGCGGGGATTTACACCCACGACGGCAACGTTCAAAATCGTCCAGCCGTTTGCCCCTCCAACCACGCGGAGAGTAAAGTTATCCCCATAATGCCAAACATTCTCGACTCCTTTCGTCTCGACAACAAGATTGCGCTCGTCACTGGCTCAGCCGGAGGCATGGGTGCGGCCATCTCCATCGCGCTTGCCCAGGCCGGTGCCACCATTGCAACGCACGATATGAAGCCCCCCGCCGAAACCGTTGCCACCATCGAAGCCGCTGGCGGCAAAGCTGCTGCCTTCAGCGCCGATCTCTCGGACACAGCCTCCCCTGAAGCCCTGTTCAAGCAGGTGCTCGACAAGTTCGGCCGCGTGGATATCCTGGTCAACAACGCAGGCATCATCCTGCGTGAGGATGCGGTGAACGTTCCGCTCGCCGACTGGCTCAAGGTTATCCAGATCAACGAAACCGCCGTCTTCCAGCTCTCACAGCTCGCCGGCCGCGACATGATGGCCCGCAAAGCTCCCGGCAAAATCATCAATATCGCGTCGCTGCTCAGCTTCCAGGGCGGCATTCGCGTGCCCTCCTACGCCGCAGCCAAGGGCGCCGTCGCGCAGATCACGAAGGCATTGGCCAACGAGTGGGCGGTCAAGGAAATCCAGGTCAACGCCATCGCCCCCGGCTACATCGCCACGAACAACACCGCACAGCTTCGCGCCGACCCGGAACGTAGCAAGGCAATCCTCGAGCGCATCCCCGCAGGACGCTGGGGTGAGGCAACAGACGTCGCGGCAACCGCAGTGTTCCTGGCTTCCAGCGCCGCGAATTACATCACCGGACACGTCCTCGTCGTCGACGGTGGATGGATGGCCCGCTAAACGGAATCGGCGGATCGGACGCGGACTCCGGATCGGCATCCAACCTCATCAGGAGAGACACTATGCCCCAGAGCCCTCACGACCGAGCCGCCGAATACCACAACCTTGCCGCCCACGCCCACTCCGCTGCCGCAGCCTCGCACGGAGCAGGTAGTCTCACTGCGCACGAACTCTCCCGCCAGGCCCACGAGCACTCCACCCGCGCCTGGGAAGAGTCCCAGAAAGCCGCCGAAGAGCACGGCGCGCCAGAACCCGCAAACAAATAACCAAGCGCAAGTGTCCGGACGCCCCATCCATTGCGGCAACATCGCGATCCGGGGCCCCGGAGAGCGATCCTGGGTCGCTGCGGTGGGGTGGGTGCAATTTAGAAAACCCTCTACACCACGCTGCCGAACTTCCCCGCCCGTTCCTTCTCCTGCGTCGCCATCGCGATCCCTTCCTGCGTGCCCACATGCGGCCGGGTCTTCAGATGGCGGGTGTAATAAATCCAGTAGGTGATCACCAGCAGAGCCACGGCGACCAGAATGATATAGACAATCTGCGTCAATTCCATAGGTACCTCCTTACGGCGTCCGCAATTCTAGTCCCTTCCCCCCATCC
>JALYIG010000374.1 GCA_030775885.1 Acidobacteriota bacterium
ACCCAGATGTGTCTGTCCGGCGAAGCCGACGCCATGGTCACCGCACCGCTCAACAAGGAAGCCGTCACGCTGTCCTGGAGCCAAACCGGACGTAACTTCTCCGGACACACCGAGTACATCGCCGGACTCTGCGGCGCAACCGAATCCCGCATGCTGCTTGCCAGCGAGAAACTCGCCACCGTCCACGTCTCCACCCACATTGCTCTCGAACAGGCCTGCCGCCTCGAAAAATCCCGCATCGTCCGCACCATCGAGCTTGGCGCCGAAGCCATGCGCCTCATGCTTGGCCGCGAGCCGAAGATCGGCGTCTGCGGCCTCAACCCGCACGCCGGCGAGCACAACCTCTTCGGCCGCGAGGATTCCGAGATCATAGCCCCTGCCGTCGAAGAAGCCCGTGCGCTCGGCTTCGACTGCACCGGCCCTCACTCGCCCGACGCCATCTTCATCCGCGGCGTGCGCGGCGAGTTCGACCTCATCGT
The DNA here is from genome assembly GCA_030775885.1 of Acidobacteriota bacterium. Lineage (GTDB taxonomy): Bacteria > Acidobacteriota > Terriglobia > Terriglobales > Acidobacteriaceae > Edaphobacter. The sequence continues at coordinate 480 of JALYIG010000374.1, forward strand.
CGCCATGTATCACGACCAGGGCCACATCCCGATGAAGCTCATCGACTTCGAAAATACCGTCAACATTTCGCTGGGAATCCCCATCATTCGAACCTCTGTCGATCACGGCACCGCCTTCGACATCGCCGGCCAGAACCGTGCCGACAGCCGCAATATGCAGACCGCCATGCGCCTCGCCGCAAAGATGGCCGCCGGGCGCGTCAGTTCCGCTGGATGCATTAGCCTTTCCTCGCAACCAGCCCTGGAGTCTCGCTGACATGCGCACCGCTGACGTCATCATCGTGGTGGTCTACATGGCGGTGCTGGTCGGTGTCGGCCTGCGCATGTCGCGCCGCCAAAACACCACCGACGAATACTTTCTTGCCAAGCGCTCCGTCCCCGGCTGGGCCGTCGGCATGTCACTGCTCGCGACCATCATCACCAGCGTCACCTTCATCGCTTATCCCGGTGCAGCTTATGCGGGCGACTGGTCGCTGCTGGTTCCAGGCATCATGTTCGTCTTGGTCATCGCTGGCATCGGCATCGTTGTCGTGCAGTTCTACCGCAACGTCGTCTCGATGAGCGCGTACGAGTACTTTGGCAAGCGCTTCGGCACCATCGTCCGCATGTACTCGTCCTTCGCCTTCGCCATTGGTCACTTCTCCAAGATGAGTTTCGTCTTCTACCTGCTCGCACTTTCCGTAGGAGGCATCACCGGCTGGAGCCTTACCCGCGTCATCCTTGTCCTCGGTTGCATCACCATCTTCTACACCCTCATCGGCGGCCTCGAGACGGTCATCTGGACCGATGTAATACAGGGCTTTGTTCTCTGGACCGGCGTGGTCGTCACCATCGCGCTGCTGCTGTTCTCACCCCACGTCCACACTGGAACGATGCTGCGCCTCATCGCGGCGAACCACAAGACCAGCCTCGGCGGCTTCAGCTTCAACCTCCACGCGCAGACCTTCTGGACGATGTCACTCTACGGCCTCTTCTTCTATCTGCAGAAGTACACCGCCGATCAAACCGTCGTGCAGCGCTATCTGGCCGCTACTACGGATCGAGCCGCGCTGCGCGGCATCGGCATGGGCGCTGCGCTATGCCTCCCGGTCTGGACTGCTTTCATGTTCATCGGTAGCCTGCTCTGGGCCTTCTACCGCATCACTGGCGAACACCTGCCTGTATCCATCACCAAGTCCGACCAGATCTTTCCCCACTTCATGGTCACCCAGATGCCGCTCGGCGTGGCAGGCCTTTTTCTCGCAGCCCTGTTCGGTGCAGCGATGTCGATGCTCGCATCCGATCTCAACTGTCTCGCGGCGATAGTTGTTGAAGACTTCTACGGCCGCTTCTCGCCGCGCAGCACTGATGCGCAACGCCTCCGCATCGGCAAGGTCTCCGTCGCCGTTTGCGGAGCTCTCGCCATCGCGGGCGCCCTCCGCCTCTCCACCACACATGGCACCGCGCTCGCCCTTTACTACCTGCTGACGGCCATCGTCGCGGGTGGCCTCGCCGGACTCTTTCTGCTGGCCTTCCTCGTACCCCGGGCTGGTCGCGCTGCAGCCCTTCTCGCCATCGCGGGAAATCTGCTGTTCACCGCTTGGGCCACGCTCACCATGAACGGCGGCCACACCTGGAACCTGCACCGATGGAACTATCCCTGGCACGAACTCACCATTGGCGCTATCGGAAACATTCTCATGTTCCTCATCGGATGCATTGCAAGTGTTCTGTTGCCTGTAGATCGCGTTGCCGGTCCCACCTTGTGGAACTGGCTCGCAGCGCGCCGGCAAATCGCTCGCACCGCCGTAGTGCCCGCACAAACCTTAGGAGACACACCATGAATCGATTGCGCAAAGCGGTTGAACAGAACAACGGCCAGACGCTGCTCGGAGCAGCCCTCTACTTCTACGACCCCATCTTTCTGGACGTAGCCGCCCAGCTCGGATATCAAGTCATCTGGATCGAGATGGAGCACGCCCATATCACCTTCGCCGAGGCGGCCGACCTGTGCCGCATGGCAAGCGGCTCCGGCATGCTCACGATGATCCGCGTCCCCGACTCCCGCCGGGAAAACATCCTCAAAGCCGCCGAGTGCGGCCCCGACATCATCGACGTCTCCATGGTCGACGAGGTCTGGCAGATGAACGAGATGCTGCAATATGCGCGCTTCGCCCCGGTTGGCCGCCGTGGCTACTTCGGTGTCTCTCGCGCCGTCGACTACGGGGTCAACAATCACGTCAACGAGATCCAGCAGAACTTGAATCAGGAGCTTTGCCTGCTTGCACAGGTCGAGACGCAGCAGTCTTTGCAGAACCTTGACCAACTCGCAGCCGTGCCGGGGGTCGACCTCTTCGTTGGCCCCGCAGACCTCGCCGCCAGCCTCGGCTATCCCGGCGATACACTCCACCCCGCCGTGTGCGAGGCCGCAACCCGTGTAGTCAAGGCAGCCCGCGCGAACAACAAATGCATCGCCACCGCCTGCGCCCCGTCCGACTTCAAGTTCTGGCTCGACCAGCGCATCGACCTCCTCTTCTGTACCAACGACATCACCAGCCTCAAACGCGGCGCCAGCCTGGCACTCGACGAGGCCAGAGCGCTTCTGCCTCCACTCCACACCGTTGCAGAGTCGGGCTCTGCGAACAACGGAAATCAAATCGCGGGCGTAATCGGCGATGCAGTGACCGTCAAAGCGTAATGCCTGGAGAAAGAAGGAATGCAGATAACTTCACAACACGCATGGATCAAAAACGCGATCGCTCCGTTAGCCACGGCATCCATCTTCTTCGCGCTGGCCCTGTCCGCGCAAACCCCGTCGAACAAGCCAGCGGCCGCAGTCCTGAAGGCCGCCGACTATCACCATTACGTCGACACGTTTCACCAGCAGGAACGCGAAGCCACCGGCAAGCTCTACGAAGGAGAGGACGGCGAAGACTCGTGGCAATGGATGCAGCGTGAAATCCCATTGTTCGACTCCTCCGACAAGCGATTCGAAGAGACCTACTACTTCCGCTGGTATGCGTGGAAGAAGCACCTGGTCAAAGCGCCAACCGGCTACATCGTCACCGAGTGGCTTCCGAAGCCCGAAATGACCGATGGAAGCTATGGCGCGCTGCCCGACGCCGCGGGCTTCCATATCGCCGAGGCTCGCTGGCTGCGCGATCCCGCGATTGCCGAGGACGACGCACGCTATTGGTTTTCCCCGGGCGTCGACAGCCACAAGTACTCGGACGCCCTGGCAGCGACCGTCCGCGATCTTACCCTTGCGAACGGCGATGCGGCGCTCGCCACCTCGCTCCTGCCCGCACTCAAAGCCAACTATAAAGCCTGGGAGGACACCCAGCGGGATGCCAACGGCCTCTTCTGGTCCATCGACACGCGCGACGCCATGGAGAAGAGCATTAGCGGCGACGGCTACCGCCCGACCTTAAATAGTTACATGTACGGCGATGCGCGCGCCATCGCCGAAATTGCTGCCGCAGCGGGCGACTCCGCTACTACCGCCCAATTCAACCACAAAGCCGACGACCTCCGAAACCTCATCGAGACGCGCCTTTGGAACCCGAAAGATCAGTTCTACGAAGTCGTCTCTCCCTCCGCTGACTCCGGAATCCGCAAGCAGAAAAGATTCATAGACCCAGGCACAAATCTCCAATTCGCCAGCGTCCGCGAGCAGATTGGCTACGTCCCCTGGCTGTTCGATATCCCTGTCGCATCACACGCCGTCGCCTGGAATCAGCTCTTCGACCCACAAGGCTTCGATGGCAAATTCGGAGCAACGACTGCCGAACGGCGCAGTCCGCGCTTCCGTTTCGCCAGCTCCGACCAATGCACGTGGAACGGCCCGGCATGGCCCTTCGCCATGACCCAGACGCTGCTCGCTCTAGCCGAATACGAGGACCAACCAGGCCGCACCCTGATGAGTCATGCCGACTACTACAAGCTCTTCTCGCGCTATATCCTCGCGCAACACCAGACGCTCAGCAACGGCCACACCATCAACTGGATCGACGAAGACTATGACGCCGACACCGATGCGTGGATCGCCAAAGACATGCTGATCGAAAAGAAAAAACAGGTCGGGCGCGGCAACTACTACAACCACTCCGGCTTTGCCGATCCACTCATCACGGGTCTCATCGGCTTGCGTCCACGCGCCGACGACCGCGTCGTACTGCATCCCTTGCTGCCCGCCGGGGAGTGGAGTTACTTCGCCATCGATGCGCTTCCCTATCACCATCACCTGCTGACGGTCCTGTGGGATTCGACCGGCACACGCTACGGACGAGGCAAAGGCATGATGCTTTTCGTCGATGGCAAGCAAGTGGCCACACGCAAGGATCTCGGCCCACTCGACTACTCCCTCAAAGAGTCGCCCACGAAAGAAGGAAAGAAATGAAGTTGATCAATCGGCAGAAGACCCCACTCCTGGCAACAGGCCTACTGCTGCTAACGACTCTCGGTTCCGCCGGTGCCCAGAAGGATGGCACCCCCGCAGCAATCAACGGAGTCGCGCCTCCCCTCGCAAAGGACGGTGTCCCCGCAACCGTCTCGATCCCCGCCGGCAGCTTCCTCATGGGCGCCGACCCGACGCCGTTGCCGGACGAAGTCAGACAGGGCTTCGGCGTCATGTCCACGCGACCGGAACACGGTGACTTCGACGAAATCCCAGCGCACCTTGTTCGCATTGCGCACTCTTTCCGCATAAGCATCACCGAAGTCAGCCCAGCCGAGTTCCGCCTCTTCGATTCAACCTACGTCCCCGGCGGTTCGACCCCGGCCTACGCCGCTGGAGTCAGTTGGCAACAAGCCATGGACTACTGCGCGTGGCTCACCAGAAAGACCGGCAAGCCCTGGAGACTCCCCACCGAGTCCGAGTGGGAGTACGTCGCCCGCGCCGGCGGCAAAGACATCTACGGCAGATCCAACACCGTGCCGAAGGCCGACACGCCCAACGCGCTTGGCGTGATGAACATTGGAGTCGGTCGCCCCGAGTGGACCTCGGATTGGTACGGCCCCTATCAGTCAGGCGAACAAACCGACCCCTCCGGCGCAGTTTCCGGCTACACCAAAGTCGTCCGCGGTGGTGGCCTCGACTACCGCCGCACCGGCGGCAAGGCAAAGGACGGCACCGTGACGCCAGACCTCAACGTCCCCGCCACTGCGCCCTACTTCGCCCGCGCCGCAAACCGCGCCAGCATGGCCCCTTCCTATGCTTCGAAAGCGGGCAACATCGGCTTCCGCGTAGTACAGGCCCCGCCGGTCACCACCCCGCCTACGCCCGCGCTGAACTTCTTCTTCGAAACCGCCGTCCTGCAAAAGCCCATCGCGCCCAACGCTCTCACCGCCGGCCCCGACCCCGCCAAGCCTTGTTACCACACCCACAAACTCTTCCCCAACCTCAACGGCCACAGTATGTCCGGCGTCGGCTGGAAGCTCGGCCTTGCTCCCGGCCTCGGCGTCAATTATCACAACTCCGCCATCCAGGTGCTGCCCAACGGCGACCTCATCGCGGCTTACTACAACGCGCCCATCAACGAGGACGACCCCGACCAAACCATCCTCATCCTGCGACGCCGCGCGGGCTCCGAAGACTGGGACATGCCCGAGCCCTTCCCCATGTTCGCCGACGCCGGCCTCGCCGCACCTGTCTTCTGGAACGACACCACCCACCGCGGCAAGCTCTGGATGTTCTTCGGATTCGCCCGCCTCATCGGTGCCCCGCCGTTCGCCTACATGACGTCCACCGACAACGGCGCGCACTGGTCGCCCATCGCCTTCCCCAACTTCCCCAAACCCATCGGCCGTTACGTCTCGCAGCCCATCAACAGCATCGTTCGCGCCAAAGACGGCACCATCTATATCCCCACCGACTCCACCGGCAAGGACGACGACGGCAATGGCTCTGTCTCCGCCGTCTGGGCCACCAAAGATGAAGGCAAGACCTGGTACGACACCGGAGGCCGTACCGCCGGACGCCACACCACCATCGTCATCGCGAAGAACGGCGACCTGCTGGGCTACGGTGGTAAGAATTCCGAGATCAACGGCCACATGCCCATGGCCCGCTCCACCGACGGCGGCAAGACCTGGCACAAGTCAGCCACGCCGTTTGACGAATTGCTCTCCGGCGAACGCCCCAGTATCCTTCGCCTCGCCAGCGCCCGCCTCTTCTTCGTCGCAGACTTCAATCCCAAACATGAAAAGCACATCCACAAAGACGGCGCATACGTCGCCCTCTCCGACGACGACGGCGCAAACTGGACTATCAAACGCCTGCCGTCCGACGTCCTCTCCGTTGGCTACACCACCGCCACCCAAGGCCCCGACGGCATCATCCACGTCGTCACCTCCAAGAACAAACCAGACTACGAAATCGAACTCAACGAAGCCTGGGTCCTCGACAAGAACGCCTACGGCGACACCGCGAATGTCGCCGTAGGTGATATTCGTGCCTCTGCCACGCCCGTACACCCCACTCAGCTCACGTCGATGATCCAAGCTCCCGACGGTCGCTATCTACTGGACGGGCCTCAAATCTTTTCATACGCAGATAGCAAACGCATGTGGGTCGTCAGCTTTAAGGTCGGTCACAAAGTTGGCGACGAGCAATACCTTCGCGAAGACGGCACACCTATCTGGAAGAAGCACTACGCCGTTGACAACACCTGGACCTGGATTAACTACGACGCCTCCGGCCATGAGATCGCCCAATCCCGCTGGCGCAACAAGACCCTCCTCGATTCCAACATCCCCGATCCATCTGCCCGCAAATCCGAAAAACCCATAGTCCCCGATGCCGAATAGAAGCTTGTCATTCTGAGCGCAGCGAAGAATCCCCGTATTTCGCCTTTGTACTTGCCTCCTTTTCCTCTTGCGCTGCACTCCATCAAACCCTATGAAACGAATACTTACCCAACTCGCCCTCGCCGCAATTCTCGCCGCAACTGGCCTGGCCCAGCCCACCCCACAACTGACAACCGGTCCTACCGTCTTTGCCTACTTCAAGGAACCTGGCAATCAAGGCGTCTACTTCGCCCTCTCCCGCGACGGCTACACCTTCACTCCGCTCAACGACGGCCAGCCCTGGCTCAAACCCACCGCCCCCGGCGAGATCATGCGCGACATCTACGTCACCCGCACGCTCACCGGAGACGGCTTCCGCGCTGTCTGGACCTGGGCCTGGAAGGGCAGCACTCTCGGCACCGCATCCTCGTCCGACCTCTTCACCTGGTCGCAGCAGTCCAACGTACCCATCATGAAAGACTTTCCCACCGTCCGCAACGTTTGGGCGCCCGAAACCTACTGGGACGCGCAGGCCAACGACTGGCTCCTCATCTGGTCCTCTGCAGTGGACGGCATCACCGATGGCAACCGCATCTGGGCCTCGCACACCCGCGACTTCGCCACCTTCTCCAAGCCCGCGATCTTCTACGATCCCGGCTTCGTCGTCATCGACGCCACCATGTTCCATCGCACACTTAACGGGCGCTCCGACTTCGTCTTCGTCGTCAAAGACCAGTCCACCGACCCCCTCCGCTATGCCGAGCGCTGGACCTCCGGACCCACCGTTGAAGGCCCTTGGGCGCCCCTCTCCGGTCCCATCAATCAGAGCTGGTCCGAGGGCCCGTCGGTCATTCAGGTCGGCGACAAATCCATCGTCTACTACGACCACTACCGTGCCCCGCGCGCCCGTTACGAAGGCGTCGCAACCACCGACTGGGTCCACTGGACTTCAGTCAACGACAAGATGCGCTTCCCCGACTACGCCAAGCACGGCAGCTTCTTTCAAATCACTGAAGCCGAAGCCAACCGCCTCCTCAGCCGTCACGACCCTGCCCCGTCTGCCCCGTAGTCACGAGCGTCACTCTGACTCAAAGAGTCAGAATCTCCGTAGTTGACTTTTTGGAGAAATTCCAGCCCTGGCCGTCAATTCTCGAAAAGCCAGTCCAGATTCGGCGGCCCGCCCTTCGCCCCCGCCGTCGAGAAGTTCACATGCGGTGTCACCTTCGTATCTTCGGGTATGAACCCCACGACCACATAAGCGCCTTTGCCGAGATCGAGGTCATTGCGTCCCGCGGGCATGGACTTAGACCATACCGTGACCGGCAGCCCTTTCGCCGTCGTCAGCGCATTGGGCAGCACGATGTTCCATTGCTCTGTTGCCGGCGACACATTCACCGCCTTGTTCGACGACGACTTGAAGAAGCCGACCAGGATCTGAGCCGGCTTCGAAAGCGTGAAGTGGATTGGCTGCTCCTGCCGCTGCGACAAACGGATGCCCGTCATCCCCGCCAGTTCAGGTACCACTCCGGTGATCGACGTTGCTCCATCTGCATAGAGGCTCTGACCCGGCTTTACGGTGAAGGTCTCTCCCGCGCCCGGCTCCAACGAGAACGCGACCTGCGGCAACTGCTTCGGCGTGGACTCCCCACTCGCTGGCTGGCTCGAACCCAGGCTCTTCAACCGTCCTTGGAACGTCGCCAACTCCGCGCGATACACCGGCAGCAGATCGCGCCAGTGATTCGTCGTTGGCCCGCCGCGCACCGGAATCTGTCGCTGCGACGTCTGCATGCCAGCCGCATTGCGATACGTCGTGTCGGTTAGAGCGGTGAGCCGCGCGAAGTCATCGACACTCGCAGCCAGCAGCGGCTCAGCCTTCTGCAACTCGGCAGGATCGTGATCGTAGCCGAACTGCATCACCAAGGCCGCAGCCTGCGTCTTGTGGTTGTAGTACGCCATCAGCGCCGCAATGGCGCGCATATCGTTCACGATGCGCTCGTACTCTGGCCGCGCATTGGCGGTGATGCCTGGCGCAGCCGCCTCCGCCTCCGCGACCGCCTTCGCTGAACTCGCCGCAACTTCGGCTGCAACGCCCATCGGAGTTTCGCCGTGATGCTTTACGTGGCTCACTTCGCTTGCGACGTACTCGTCC
>JALYIG010000375.1 GCA_030775885.1 Acidobacteriota bacterium
GTCCTTCGCTGCGCTCAGGATGACAGTCTTTATTGCGGGGACGGGACTTAGTTTGCTGAAACCACGACAGTGCGGCACTCTCCAAGCGACACGTCCGGGTAGCCGTCGCGTCTGCAAAAACCTTGCAGGATGACCTCGTCGCCATCCTCCAGCGCACGGCGGCTTTCGCCATTCGATAGAACAACCGGGGTCCTGCCGCCTTCCGTCAACTCCAGCAGGCAACCGGCGGACGCTAACTTCGCGCTGGAGATGGTTCCCGTAGCCAGCAGATCGCCGGGCAGAAGATTGCAGCCATTGCTGGTATGGTGAGCGATCAACTGGGCGGGCGTCCAGTACAGATCGCGCAGGTTCGCCCGGCTCAACCGGTGCGGCTGCAACTCAGCATCGCGCATCGCCGCGGTCAGCAGGGAAGCCTCTACCTCCAAGTCGATTGCTCCCCCTTGCTGGTCCTCGTCACTCCATAGATATTCGAGCGGCACCGGATCGCCCTGGGCTCGCGCCCGGACCGGACAGCGAAATGGTTTCAGCGCATCCATCGGCACAACCCAAGGCGAAACGCTGGTTGCGAAACTCTTTGCCAGGAATGGTCCGAGCGGCTGATACTCCCACGACTGAATATCGCGCGCAGACCAGTCGTTCAGCAGCGAAATGCCGAATACATGCCCGGCCGCATCGTCGATCGGCACCGGCGTTCCCAGCGCATTGCCCTCGCCGATGTAGATGGCAACTTCGACCTCGTAGTCCAGAAAACGCGTCGGCCCAAACGCGGGCGCATCGGTTCCGGCGGACTTCCTCTGACCGCTCGGCCGACGAACCGGAGTTCCGCTGCAGACAATCGACGAGGCGCGCCCGTGATATCCGATCGGCACATATTTGTAGTTCGGCAGCAGCGGCTGATCCGGACGAAAAAGCTGGCCCACCCTGGTCGCGTGATCGATGGACGCATAGAAATCGGTATAGTTGGCAGGCTCGACCGGCTTGAGCAAATGCACGCTCGCCACCGGCAACAACGCGCCGACCGCCAATATTCGCCTCCGCTCCTCTGCGCCCGACGCAAGCATTTCCATCAACCGCACTCGCAGAGCCGCGTGCGCTCTCTTCCCGCATGCGATCAGCGGATTCAGGGTCCTTGCCGCGCATGCCTCTCGCATTGCCTCCGGTACATCCTCCATCAGACCGGCCAGACTGCATGCTTGCAGATCAAGAACGTATTGGCCGATCCTCACACCTACGCGCCCCGCATCGGCTTCGCCTGCGAACACGCAGTAAGGCAGGCTCTGCAGCGGGAAGCCGTTCCCCGGCTCATTCGCCGACTCGACCCAACTCGTCCGGGTCCACTCGTCGCTGGAAATCGAGACCGTCATTTGGGCGCGCGGAAGTTCTTCTTCAGGCTCTGCCAGCACTCGTAATATTCGTGCTGAAGAATCTTCTCTTCCAGCGCAAATCGCGTGGGCCGCACCGGCAGGCGCGTCTCAAACATGAAGGCCAGCGTGTCGCCTACATGCTGCGGTTTCAACTCGGCTTTGCTGGCGCGCTCGAATGTCTCTGCATCCGGACCGTGGCCTGACATGCAGTTGTGCAGGCTCGCACCGCCGGGTAAGAAGCCCTCAGCCTTGGCGTCGTACTCGCCCAGGATCAGGCCCATAAATTCGTTCATCATGTTGCGGTGAAACCACGGCGGACGGAACGTATGCTCCGCCACCAGCCAGCGCGGAGGGAATATCGCAAAGTCCACATTGGCTGTGCCCGGCAACCCTGAGGGCGCAGTCAGCACTGTGAAAATCGACGGGTCCGGATGGTCAAAGCTCACCGTATTGATGCAATTGAAGAGCGCCATATCGTACTTGTAGGGCGCGTAGTTTCCGTGCCACGCCACTACGTCCAGCGGAGAATGGTCGATTTCGGTGTGCCACAGCCTGCCGAGAAATTTTGCGACCACTTCGAAGTCCCCTTCGCGGTCTTCGTACGCTGCGGTTGGAGTAAGAAAGTCGCGCGAGTTGGCGAGGCCGTTGGCTCCAATCGGACCGAGGTCCGGAAGCCGGAAGCTCTGTCCGTAGTTCTCGCAGATGTAGCCGCGCGCCGTGCCGTCGGGCAATTCGACACGCAGTTTGATTCCGCGCGGAATCACCGCCAACTCTCCCGGCGCCACCTCGAGGACGCCTAGCTCCGTTCGCAGTGTCAGCCGGCCCTGCTGCGGAAGAATCAGCATCTCTCCATCCGCGTTGTAAAAAAAGCGGTCCTGCATGGACGCGCTCGCGACGTACAGGTGAATGCCCACACCATCCTGCATCGCCGGATCGCCATTGCCGCCCAGCGTCACAATCCCGTCGACGAAATCGGTCTCCGCTTCAGGAAGAGGAAGTGGATTCCAGCGCATCTGGTTGGGCGGTGTCGGCATCTCGTTGAACGGGCCGCTGCGCATCAGCGACGGCCGCGCATACTCGGAGTAAGGCTCGTGCATTACCGACGGCCGGATGCGATAACTCCAGGTTCGCCTATTCAGCAGGCGCGGCGCGGTGAACGCCGTCCCGCTGATTTGTTCGGTGTAAAGTCCGAGCGGAGCGTGCTGCGGCGCGTTCTGTCCCTGCGGAAGCGCTCCCGGATGTGCCTCGGTGGCGAACTCGTTCCCGAAGCCCGACTGATACTGCAGTGAAATCTTCTTCTTGGATGGAGCCATGCGGCGAACCCCCCTGCTGCTCTTACGTCGGGGAAGTATCGCACCCGCGCGCGACCGCTGACAATTCGATTCGGCTCGGTTTTCATGCGGCGAGATTTACTTTGGTAGGAATAAGGTGCTATTGTCCTTCGGATCGAAGGCCACCATGCACGCAGCCCACAACAACAGCGCAGACGAAACCCCGGACCTCGACCGCATCGCCTGGCGCATTATCGAGGAGCTTCAGCAGAACGCCCGCATCTCCTGGGCCGAGTTGGGCCGCCGCGTCGGGCTCACCACGCCGGCCATCGCCGAGCGCGTCCATCGCCTGGAGCGGATCGGAGTCATCCGCGGCTTTCACGCCGACATCAGCCTGGAGCGCCTGGGCATGCCGATCCTGGTCTTCGTGCGTCTCTCCATGTCCGGTTCCGAATCGCTCGTCCGTACCTTCCAGCAGCAGACGAAGACGTGGGACGAAATAGTGGAGTGCCACCGCGTTACCGGGTCGGACTCCTTCATCATCAAAGCCCGCGTCGTGTCCATGCAGCATCTGGAGCGCTTTCTCGACAAGCTGGGCCACTACGGCACGACGTCGACCTCCACAGTCCTGTCATCCCCAGTACAGCAGCGGATGATCTCCGAGAAGGTGATCAAGCAATTCTTTGAGCGCTAATCGCGTCGCAATTCAGTCAGGTTCGGCACTGATTTAACCTGTGATTCCGCCATGAGCAGGATGGCACTCGCTGATACCTCCAACTTAGGCGAGAATCGTTGTATGGAACAGCTTGAGCAGCGCGATCCCGTTTGCGGCATGAAAGTCGATCCCGCAAAGGCATCGGAGAGCGCAGAACATGCCGGCGTCACTTTCTATTTTTGCTGCAAAGGCTGCGCGGCAAAGTTCCGTGCGGCGCCGCAGACATACCTGCAGCCCAAGCCGGTCACACTTGTAACGCTTGGCGGAGTGTCGCCCGCGAAGGCCGTGCCCGCGCCCGCGAAGCCTGCTCCTCCGTCTGCGAAGACCGACGCACACGCCGAATATACCTGTCCCATGGACCCGGAGGTTCGGCAACATGGGCCTGGTGCCTGTCCGAAGTGTGGCATGGCGCTCGAACCGGCCGAAATCACAGCGCCGGCTACTCGCACCGAATACACCTGCCCGATGCATCCGCAGATCATCCGTGCCGAGCCCGGGAGTTGCCCCATTTGCGGCATGGCGCTCGAACCGCGTGAGGTCACGGCTGAAGAGACGAACCCAGAACTGGTCGATATGACCAGGCGGCTGTGGATCAGTGTCGCACTCGCAGCGCCCATGCTCGTCTTGATGGTGTCGGCCTTTCTGCCTTCGATGCCGATGCAACACCTGCTTTCCGCGAAGGCGTGGACATGGATCGAGTTCGTGCTGGCGACACCGGTCGTGCTATGGTGCGGATGGCCGTTCTTCGTACGGGGCTGGCAGTCGCTGGTCAATCGCAGCCTCAACATGTTCACGCTGATTGCTCTCGGCACCGGCTCGGCCTATCTCTACAGCGTCCTCGCTACCGTTACTCCCTGGATATTTCCCGAGTCGCTTCGTGGGAGCGGCGGCCAGATCGATGTGTACTTCGAACCTGCGGCTGTCATTGTCGCGCTGGTGCTGCTGGGGCAGGTGATGGAATTGCGGGCTCGCAGCCAGACAAGCAGCGCGATTCGTGCTTTGTTGGGGCTCGCTCCGAAGTCAGCCCGGCGTCTGGATGACCAAGGTGGGGAGGCCGATGTACCGCTCGACCAGGTGCAGGTTGGAGACCGGCTGCGCGTGCGTCCCGGCGAAAAGGTGCCTGTGGATGGCATTGTGCTGGAAGGGCACAGCTCGGTCGATGAATCTATGATCAGCGGCGAGCCGATCCCGGTAGAGAAGGACAACGGTGCAAAGGTAACTGCCGGTACGGTGAACGGGACCGGCGGGTTTGTCATGCGGGCTGAGCGCATCGGAGCGGACACGTTGCTGTCGCAGATTGTGAAGATGGTCAGCGAGGCACAGCGTTCCCGGGCCCCGATTCAGCGGCTGGCAGACCGAATCTCCTCGTACTTTGTTCCGGCGGTCATCGTTGCGGCGATCGTAACCTTCGTGATCTGGTTTTCAGTTGGGCCGCAGCCGCGCATCGCGCATGCTTTGGTCAATGCTGTGGCGGTGCTGATTGTTGCCTGTCCGTGCGCCCTCGGACTAGCGACGCCTATGGCCATCATGGTGGGTACCGGGCGTGGAGCTCGCGCGGGCATCCTAATCCGCAATGCGGAAGCGCTTGAGACATTCGGCAAAGTCGACACGCTCATCATCGACAAAACGGGGACACTTACCGAAGGCAAGCCCACGTTGACGTCGGTGATGGCTCAACCGGGCTTCGACGAAGCGGAGCTGCTGCAACTTGTCGCTAGCCTGGAACGTTCCAGCGAACATCCTCTTGCGGCTGCCATCGTGCTTGGGGCGGAAGCGAAGAAGCTCGCGATGACCGACGTGGTTGGCTTCAACTCGACCACGGGCAAAGGCGTGAAGGGAACTGTTTCCGGCAAGCAGGTCGCGGTCGGGAACGTCGAGCTGTTTCGGGAAATCTCGGTTGATCCCGGGGCGCTTATCGGGCAAGCAGAATCTCTCCGCAAGGAAGGGCAGACCGTGATGCTGGTCGCAGTGGATGGCAAGGCTGCGGGACTGGTCGGCGTTTCCGATCCGATCAAAGAGTCCACTCCGGACGCCATCCGCGAGCTAGTGCAAGCCGGCTTGAAGATCATTATGGTCACCGGCGACAATGCGACAACCGCAAAAGCAGTCGCGGATAAGTTGGGCATCGAGTTTGAAGCGGATGTGCTGCCGCAGCAGAAAGCGGAGGTCGTCAAGCAGCATCAACAAAAGGGCAGCGTTGTAGCCATGGCGGGAGACGGTGTGAACGACGCGCCAGCTCTGGCCCAGGCTGACGTCGGCATTGCGATGGGGACCGGCACCGACGTGGCAATGGAGGCGGGTGGCATCACGCTTGTGAAGGGCGATCTGCGAGGCATCCTCCGCGCCCGTCATCTCAGCCAATCAACGATGCGCAACATCCGCCAGAACCTGTTCTTCGCCTTCGTCTACAACGCCGTTGGAGTGCCACTGGCAGCGGGCGTGCTGTTCCCATCCCTCGGACTGCTTCTGAACCCAATGGTTGCGGCCGCCGCCATGAGCTTTAGCTCGGTCTCAGTGATCGGCAACGCGCTCAGGCTGCGGGCCGTGAAGCTGTAAGCTCTGGTGGCATCGTGGGGGTCGTTAGTTTCGCTTGGCTCCGCACGATCCGCGCACTACCAATTCCACTGGAAGCACTACTCGCCTGGGAGGACTAACGGCCTTGCCATCTTCGAGTCGCGCGAACAAAGCTTCGGCGGCGGTGCGTCCGAGCAACTCGACCGGCTGACGGATGATAGTAATGCCGGGCTGCAACAGGTCGGCGGTCTCGAAATCGTCGAATCCCACCAGTGCAATCTTTTCTGGGGGATAAATATTCATGGATTGGAGGGCATGGAGCACATGCCGCGTGACCAGGTTGTTGGAACAGAAAAGCGCGGTTGGGGGGCGCTTACCCGCCAAGAGCATGCGCACCACGGCATCACTGGTTTCGAGCAGGTCTGTAACAGTGTGCACCTCCGCCTTGAGCCCTGCTGCCGCCATCGCATCGCGATAGCCCTGCTGGCGGGTACGCATCGTATACAGGCGCGAGTCTAGGCTAACGCAAACGATCCGTTTATGGCCCAGGCCGATGAGG
>JALYIG010000376.1 GCA_030775885.1 Acidobacteriota bacterium
CGCACGAAGACCTGATTCGCGTTGCTGATGTGCAGCATGAAATCATTGCCTGCGGTAGCGGAGGGGAAATTGAGGTTCTCCACAGTCACATTCGAGCAGGAACACAAAAGCACCTGGGCATGGAACAAGCCTGTTTGCCGTATAGTGAAGTCGCGCAGGATGATGTTAGTCGCTGTCCGTGCCGGTGGCGCGACGTTGTAAGCTCCTTGTACCTGGCCCGCGCCTCCCACGATGATGCAACCCGGCGAATTTGCCCCAGTGTAGTCAGGCAAGCCGCCAGCGACAGTCAAGCCGCTTCCCCAACCCAGGCCCTCAATTGTTGTGTAGCCTGCCGACGCAATCGCCAGACTTCCATAGATAGGGAAATTGCCGTCGAGGATCAACTTGATTGGATTGGTCGCTGATGCCGTGGCAAGAAAGGCATTCAAAAGGGAAGTGCAATCCTGCATCCCATAGGTGCTCTGATCGCGCAGGCATCCCAGTTGCGTAGCCGTCTTGATAGAGATGGGGGCGTTTCCCGCGAATGGAGTGGACAGATTGGCATCAGTAATCGCAGGTGGAGGCGCAGCGACCGTACCCGCGTAGAACACGCAGGACTCTATCGAAGCCGGACAGGAATAGCCACCAAATCCGCCTGGGTTCCAGGTTGCTTTGACGTAGGTTTGATTACCAGGTAGCGGATAAGCTACGTTTGCCTTGATCCGATTGTTGATCAAAGGAAACGTACCCAGGTTGGCGGTCAAGTCCGCCAGAAGATTTCCGTTCACATCGTAGGTACAGAAATGCGCCCCGCTTATCAAGATTGGAATGTTGGTGATGAAGGAAGTAGCGTTAGGACAAAAGATGAGGCTCGATGCAAAGAAGCCGCTCAGTGTCGATGTCATTCCGTCCGCGTTCAACACCGTGTTAGCAGAAACCCTGGTGTAGTCGAAGAGGTTGCGGCTGCTGCCAGATGGTCCTGGCAACACGCTCTGCTCAAATGCCGCGAAGGAAGCGGTACGAGTAACCAGCGTTCCCGCCGCGCTGCTCGATAAGTCAGCTTTGGTAGCCACGCCACCCGGCTGATAGGTTCCGGGCAAAGCCGCCGTGCCCGTTGTGGTCGCATAGATACGGCCAGTAACATCGCTCTGCGCCCAACCGTGGGCATTTCCCGGCATCCAGGAAGGAACATAGCAAAGGCGTACATAGACCTGCGTTCCGGGTAGTACCCAAGCGGTGCCACCAACGACCGTGTGGCCGTTCACTACGTTAGGGAACGCTGTCTGAGGTAGAGCGCTGATGAAGCCGCCGTTGGCGTCGTATAAGCAGACGGCTTCCGGACCCCAGTTTCCTGTGTCCACAGCCAAATCAGACACCATGGAGGTCGCGCCAGGGCAGTAGATGAGCTCGGTTGCATTGGCTCCGCCAGCAGCGAAAAGTGTCCCGTCAGTCGAGCCTGTTCCAAAACCCGCAGTGATCTTGCTGACATCAAAAAGATTCTGCCCGACAAAGGTGGGCAGGGTGGCGCTTGCAAGCGCCGTAACGCTGCCTTGTGAACCCGCTGTGCCGATTATCCCCTGGGGACCTGCAATAGAACCTGGAGCAAAAATCTCAGACATTTGTGGCCTCTCTAATTTCCGAATGTGCAGGTGATGTCCGACGATGCGGTCACCGTGATGGCAATGTTGTTGGTGTCGACATTGCGGGCCGTATACGAAGGCGAGCCACTGTTGACGTAGCAGGTCATCAGCGGATACGAGGTGCCGAGATTATGTGTGTAGTTGAAGGCTCCGGCGCCCGCGAACGTGTGCTGCAGCGTCACCGCGGCTGGGTGCGGCCCGCCGACGGCGACACCGTTGATGGTGGTCGCATTCAGCGTGCCGACGTTGATAGTTCCTGCGTTGAATGCCTGCGGCGTGAAGCTGTACGGCGTCCCGCGCAGGATCATCGACAACGCGCTCGCCGCGGGCGCATAGGCCACCGTATCTACCCCGAGACTTGAGTCCAGCTCGAATAAGTTGTAGCCGGAGTTCCAGCCTCCGCATCCATGCAGGTTGCAGTGGATCGCGAAGGCGGCCTGTTCGCCGGCAACCAGATTCATCGTGCGCCGCCAGACGCCGGTCGCCTCATACGCGTCATCGGGAACAGCGTGCGTGCCACCATGGCCAAGGTAGTTCGACGTGGGCGCGGCATTCGCGATCGACCATCCAACCAGGCCTGGCCCGTTGTTCTGCTGATATTGCAGCCCGGCGCGCATCGTCACTGTGGGCCGCGGCACCGTCTGCCCCAGCGCCTCAGTATCCGCGGTGACATACTCCTGGTAGAAGTGCGGCTCCTCGACAGGATCGCTCGCCGCCCACGCCACATTGTTCGGCGCAAGCGTCATCTGTCCGTCGACGCTCTTCGTCGCCTCATTGAATACGCTCAGCACCTCCGCCATCGGATAGAACGCAAACCCGCCAGTGAGGATGGACGCCGTACCGCCGCCGCTGGTGCTGTTTGCACCACTCTGCGTATAGGTGAAGGAATTCGTGCCCGTTGTAGTTACAACATAAATGCCGTTGTAACTGCTGTCCGCGACTCCCGCTACGGTTACGCTCAACCCATTGATATTCGCAGCGAGATTGCCCGCAGTCGTCGCAGTGACCACGCCAGCCGCACGTGCCGCCGAGGCAATGGTCGCGCTCACATTGAGAAAGCCCGAGGTCTGATTCATCGCGCCGACAATCGCCGTCGATCCGCCCGCATAGACGACGTTGGTCGCGGAGATTGTGCCCAGAACTGGAAACAGTTGGCGGATCCCGTTGGCCGTGTCGACGGTCTGCTCCAGACCGTAGCCGCACAGCCCTCCGAATGCGAGCGAGGCCATCAGTTGATGCGGTTTGTTGAAGGTCATCTGCAAGTGCGTCGCATCGACGACGGTGTACGGCGCCATCTCATAGTTGTCCGGAGCGTAGCCAGCCGTCTGATCGACAACGCAGGCAAGGCCGCTCGAGGCACTGATTGCAGCGGTGTTGGTCGCGTAGCCCGCAGGAACGCCCGCGCTCGCGATGGCAAATGTAACCGTGCCCGGAGCCATGTCGGTTGTCTGCGTCGGGACCACCTGGCCGAGGCTGAGGAACACGCTGACCGGAAAATTCGTTCCGCTGAACTGTGCGGAGGCATGAGGCCCGCCCGGGATTCCACTGACGAGTGTGCCTCCCGTGCTTGAACTGGTGATGGTCCTCGCAGGATTCGTGTCGATCAGAAAACGGCCGTCGCCCTGCGTGCCCGCGTAGGCCGTCGGCGCGATCATAACCGTCGTCGAGCCCACCGCGCAGCCAGTCGTACATGTACCAACGAAGACTCTGGAATCCTCATGCGACTGCAAGTCGAAAGGGTGCGCGCCCTCGTCTGCCGAATCGCGAAAGCCACCCGAGGCAAGCAGGAAGCGCGATCCCATCAGGCAATCGCCTACGCCGTAGCAGTTGATGCCTTCCGGCACCAGGACGTGCTGGCCCTGCGTGTTGTAGGTGCCCATAACGGTTAGTGCGCTGTAGCCCATCTTGAAATAGGGCACGTGACTCTCAATCTGCTCAGGAAATAAGTTGGAGCCGCCGGCCAGTCCCTCCTGCGTGATCACCACGCCCATGGAGCCGGGATCTTCGCTGCCGGTCTGCTGAAAGAGGCTCGCCTCACTCTGCGTCGACACATCGTCGATGGTCTGCGCGGTGGATAGACCGTGGTCCACGAGGTCCACCGGATTCTTGTAACTGTCGACTTGTCGCCCGCCGCGTGTGTCGCGTATGTGGGTCTGGCTGTTCAACGCCGCGGTAAAATATTGCTCGCTGGTGTAGTCCTGCTCAGCGACAATCTCGCAACCGTTCGCGCAATCCGGCCCGGCCAATGCGTTGGCGATTCCATTGTTACCTCTTCCAGTTACATATTGGCTGGCGTACTCCACGCCGTTCAAATTATTCACGTCGAGCTGCGTTCCATTGGGCTGGGCTACGACTTGCGTCGCCAATGGCTGGAGCGAAACCTTCTGCCCAATCCCGCCGGTCGCCGCTGCAACGCTCTGATCGACATAGTTTTTGTCCGCTGCCTGCCTCGCCGACACAGGGTCCGCAGGCAGGGTGAGCGGCCCGGCCATCGTGTCGCCGGACTTCAGCACATACGGCGTCGAGTCGAGCGGATGCCCAGTCACCGCCGCTGCGATCGCGGAGTCGACATAGCTCTTGCTCACCGTCTGCATGGCGATGGATGTGGGCAGTACTGTGCTCTCGATCGAGCTGATCTTCACTGCCGCGAGGCTCGCCGGCACCACCCAGTACTGGTGGCTCACGCTGCCATCGTCCAGGTGATAGACCACCGTGTAGTAGCTGCCGATGGGCGTGGAACCGGCGTTTGGAACGAGTTGCACGCTCAGCGCGCCACCGGCCGCGATCACCGCCGACGTGCTTCCGCTGGGAATCGAATCGCCGTTACTGGTGGTGAACGCAGGCCAACTGATCAGTGCGGTTCCCGCGGCCGGCGTTCCATTCGCGTGGTAGATTATGTCCGCGATCTGCGTGGCCGAGACTTGCGCCACTACGGTCTTCGCCGTGTACGCCGCCAGCAATACTCCAATCAATATCCAACTCTTCGGCTTCCAATGCATGGATCTCTCCCTCGAAATTCATTCGCAACTAAACTGTTCGCAACGCCGCCGGCAGATAGCTCCGGAAGCACAAGACTGTCTCGCCATCGTTGGCGTCTCTCACCGGCAGAGCGCGGAATGCACCGGCAAGCCGTATGCTTTCGAGCGGCGCCGCCAGGGCCTGCGCGACCTCCGCCGAACCTTGCATCGCCTGCAGGCGCGGGTAGTGGTAAAGGATGCGATCGCCTTGCGCACCCTGCATCACGAAGAGCGCGGACCACTCCTGAAAGAAGCTCGCACCCTCGCGATCGCAGAATCCGACCAGTTGGCTCACCCGCATCGCGACGCTGGGAACGCCCGCCGGCAGCGGACTTGCGAGCTGCAAGACGCCGTCGGCAATCGCGACTACGACACCGGCGTTCAGGGTTACGCGCCTCACGTAGTTGATGTCGCTGACTACCGCGCTTGCTGATCGCACGTACGCCGTACTCACACCGGAGCCGACGTATCCAAGCTGGCCGGTGTAATCGACATCGACGGCGACCAGGCCGCCAATGCTGAATGCTGCGGCGGCTGTCGCGCCGACGTTCAAGGCGGATGCGGTCGAGGCCGGTCCCGTGCCGGTTAGCAACGGGACCGCCGCCGCAGCCACTCCACCGCTGCCATTCGGCGCAGCGTTCGCGGCTGTCGCCAACAGATTCATCTGTTGCGAACCGGCCGCGAGGGTCGCCTGAAGCCTTCCCCACGACTCAAATTCAAGCGTGACCGTCGCCTCGATCTCGGAGCGAACCTGGGTCGCGGTCATCGCGGGAGCGCCTGTGCGTAACGCGTCAACTTTTGTGCCTGATTTGCGCACAAATTGTGAAACGTAACCGAGATCGACCCACGGAGCGGGCGGCGTGTTGAGATTGAAGCTTCCAAGCTGCGCTGCGTCGAACAGCGTTGGCACACCTGCTGTGCGGTTCACTGGCGCGAAGTAGGCGCGGACACGTCCGGTGACTGGAGCTACTGACGGCGTCGTCGTACTCACAGTTCACCTGCTTCCTGGTATGCGAATACCTGCACCGTTGCTGTGCGTTCGAGCCGCTCCCCAACTGCGGAAGCTGCGCCGAAGATCGTGTCGGCCCAGAAGACGTTGGTTGCCATCGCGGTTGCCGGCACGCCCGCAGATGCAGTCGCATACGTCATCTTTGGGACCGTGTGTGGCTCTGCCGCGAGTGCGGCTGCGAGCTCTGCATCCATTGCGGCCAGTGCGCGCCCGCGATCCATGCCGCCATTGCCTGCTGTACCGTCGGTTGCGTACTGGATTGCGCACTCCATCGCAATCCACGGCAGCGGCGATGCGGTGTTCACCTGCAGCTTGGTCCAGTGCAGGCGGAATGCGTCCATGGGCACGAAGGCCGTGGGCAGCTCGTTTTCATCCACCAATGTGCCGGGTCGCACGGCTCCGCGCATCACCATCGTTCGCGACGGATTCAGCGCTGCCAGGCGGCTTTGCAGCGTCATGTAAAACGTATCTTTTGCGTTCTGCATTCTTTCCTCACTTCCGTTTCAGCGAATCAGGCGTTACGTGATCTGTGCCAGGGGTGCGCGGAGCAGCAGGCGGTAGAGGTACGGCTTGCCGAAGGCTTGCTGCGGAGTTGCCGACACAATCTCCAGCAGCGCGTCGTCGCAGAGAACACCGCAGGCTTGCGCAAACAGCACACTCGCCGAGGCATATGCAGTCGATCCCACCAGGCTCTCGACCGCCATCGCCGAAACCAGCAACTCCCATTCCGCCGCCTTTCCCTGTGTCGCTGTTGCGCGCGCTTTGCTAAAAGCCACCGGAGCAAGCGGCAGATCCTGAAACGTCGGCGTCGCAATTCCCAACTGCTCGGTGACGTCGGCGGCCACGGCTGGCGCGGGCATTCGCAGCATTACGCTGCGTCCTCCCGTTGCCCGCAGCAGCACGTCGGCGGTCCTGGTCGCACAAAAAAAATCACCCATGGCGTCACCCAATCCTTTGGGCTACATACGGCGCCAGAATCATCTGCACATTGGCGTCGACCAGCGATCCCGCGAAGTATTGCATCTGCAACGTGTCCATCTTGCTGCCCTTCACGTTCATCGCTGGAGTGGCCTGCGCGTTCTTCACGATCTGCGCGCATGCGATCTTCAGCGCCGGCGGCACCACGGTGACGCCGGCGGTGTACGTCACTTCGACCTCGTTATAGTTCAGGCCCAGCAGGTTCATCGGAAATGTAACCTCCCCGGTTACAGAGTTGAGATCGACGTTTGCGAGGTCGAGCGGACTCCAGTTTCCGGGAAGCCCGAACGCCCAGGCGACCTGGGTTAGCATGGGATCCTGCAATTCGCCGCGTCGTGGACGGCCATAGCGAACCCGCACTCCGGCCAGAGGCGACGTTGCTGCACCCATCGGAGTCAGCGGTAGATAGCTGAGGTGGACTGCCTGTGAATTCGCCGTCAAACGCAGCCGTTCGACATACTGTGTCACCAGAAGACTCGGCCGGCGGCAGTGTGCGTCGATCAGCGCGGACGCCATCGCCGCCCAGTCGTCGGTGGTCTCCGCGGTCAATCCATATGCAACGTATTCCGTGGGATTCAAATAGCCCATTGCTTCGCCTCCAAAAACTTCGAAAGAAAGAAGAGGGGACCGGCCGCCACAGCCGGTCCCGCTCTATAGGCGCGACAGAGGAATTGCATCGCCTGCGGCCAACCCCCGTGGGCCGCGGCGTTTCAACTTCGCGTGTGTGCAGCGAAGGAAAATGCAAAACGTTGTCGCGCATGATTGCGGCGGGACGAAACCCGTAACGTCCAGCCGCAAACTGAAATTGGGAAGTGAGTGTTCCCACGATAACCGCATCCCGAGCTTCGCTCAGGACGCGGTGATCATGGGGCACCCGACTTGTGGGACAACCTAGCGGTCGACCAGGACCTGGTAGTGTGCGTAGCTTGCGCCCTTGACTACGAGGCCGCCGAACTTCACCACTACATACTGCGACGCCAGTGATCCGGGTACGCCGAGCTGGAATATCCGTGGATTTGGATCGCTCAGCCAGTGGTACTCGATCAGGTCTTCGGTGACGATGTACGCGGGCAGGACGGACGATCCGCTGCCGGGCGTTCCCGTGTAGCTGAGTGTCCACTCCGGGATCAGCGGGATGTCGCCGGCTTGCGTCGACAACATCTTGACCGTGAATCCACTGGTGATCTCCTTGTTGTTGAGGACCACGTTGAACTCCGACTTCATCTCGCGATCGATGAGGTCGAGCAGCACCGGGTTCGCATAGATGGCCGTAGGACGCACGCCGAAGGAGGAGTTCGCAACCATCTGCGCGATGGTGGATTTGAAGCCGTCGACGATGCTTTGGCCGACGCCGATGGTGGTGGTGTTGCCGCCGCCGGCGATCTGCGCGGCTGCTCCGAAGTACTGCGCAGAGGTGGGCGAGCTCATGCTGGTGTCGGTGCCGTTCCACAGGGCAACGTCATGCGTACGCAGAACGCCGTCGACGGTATCGGCGAGGTCCTTCGCCTGCAAGTACGCGAACTGCGATTGCTGCGACCCGAGCTCCATGTCGAAGAGGTTGTAGTTGATCTGCGCGACCAGGGCCTTCAGCGGCACACTGTTCTCGACGCGCGTCGGGCTGACCAGCGGCGCGACGATGTTGCGTGGATCGACGAATCCGGAGACGGCAGAGGGAGAGGGAATCGCCCGCTCCTCGAAGTAGCGCGACGGATGGCCGGTGGCCGGCACCTGCTTGATGCGCTGGCCGAAGACGCCGCGCCGTCGCACGATGTCGAGAATCTCCGATTGGTACATGGGAACTTCGATTGCGCCTGGTCCGATGTAGTCCGCCGCTGCGTGAATCTGAGTAAACTTCGCGTCCATTTATTTCTCCCTTAAATTCGAAAGGCGCGGGATGAGCCGCGCCTGGTTCGTTGTCCCGTCGTACGTCGACGGTGTGGTTTAGCCGAGCAGGCCAGCGCGGATGAGTTGCGCTTTGACTGCGATGCGTTGCTCGAGGCTCAGGCTGATGAGTGCGGCATCGAGTGATCCGGCTTCGAGCGAGTCAATCGTTACGCCTTGCTTGGCTAGAAGATTCGTCATTGCGGTGGGTAAAGTTTTGCGGCCCGATGCGACCGGGGTTGCTCGTGCCTGAAGCTCTGCAATCTTCAGTTCGGCTGCGGCGAGCTTTTCTTCCAGGTCCTGCTCGCGGCGCGCGTCGACGGTTGCGACGATGCGGCCTATGCTTGCTTCCGCGTCTTCGGCGAAGGCGCTCTGCCGCTGCGCGAGACGTTCGACTGCCTGCTCGAGCAGACTGGCTGCGGCAGCGAGGCGCTCTACGGTTACTCCTAAGTCGTCTTTCATTTCCATGTCCATGTTTTCTCCGTTGTTCGTTGTACGTTTGGCGCGGATGAAACTCTCCGTGCGAATGCGGTATGCCCTGGGTGATCTATGTGTCGGGCCTTCAGCCCTTCGCCTCCGATGCCAACCCGTACCTGGGCCTTCGGCCCAGGCTGGTATATGGCGCGCTTTCAGCGCTCGATTGCCCTAGACCTTGGCTGGCTGAACGGGCATCGTTTGTACGTTGAGGATGGCTACTACCGCGGTGGCGAGGCTGGTATATGGCGCGCTTTCAGCGCTCGATTGCCCTAGACCTTGCCTGGCTGGACGGGCATCGTTTGCACGTTGAGGATGGCTACTACCGCGGAGACCAGGCTCTGTATATATGCAGTGCTCGCGGCGATTCCGGCCTGGGTGAGCAGGCGCGTCACCGCTGGCTCGACCAGAAGCATTACTTCGGCGAGCTTCTGCGCTCCGGTGCCGCTTTGCAGGCCTGCGGCGGCATACTTTTGTTCCACCATCAGCACCGCGCTTTGCAGAAGCGAGGTAGCGTCTGCAATGCCGAGTGCGATTGGCGCGGCGGGTGGGAAGAGCGTTGCTACCAATTTCTCAACCGGGATCGCGTAGGTGACGGCCCACTTCAATCCCTTTTCGAATCCCTTGCCGATTGCTTCTAAGACGCTGATGAATGTCACAGTTTTCCTTTCGATTCCGCAGATTGCCCTCAGGGGCTGAAACCCCGATTGCTGTGCGGCAGTTATGGCACGGCTGAAGCCGTGCCCTTAAGCACGACCACTACGGAGATTCTGGCTGCGCCAGAATGACGACTTTTAGGCGACGCGGCGGTTACGGTACGGCTGAAGCCGTGCTCTTAAGCACGACAACTACGGAGATTCTGGCTGCGCCAGAATGACGACTCTTAGGCGATGCGGCGGTTACGGTACGGCTGAAGCCGTGCTCTTAAGCAAGACCACTACGGAGATTCTGGCTGCGCCAGAATGACGGTTGCCGTCGTGATGACGGCTGCTACGTGGTGCGACGAACGGGCGAGGCGTGCGCTGTTATGCGCTCGCGGGCTGAGGTGCGGTCGTGGACTGAGGTATGGCCGAGGCGGAAGCTGGTTTCGCGGTAGGCTGCCTTTTCGCGGAGCAGGATGGCTGCGCCGGTGAATGTTGCCTTGGTCAGCGTCCATACCTGGAGGCTCATGTCGGCGACGTGGGCATCGGCCAGTTCGTAGCTCATGCCCATCGCGCCTTCGATGCCGAGGCGCTGCTCGATCTCGGGGAAGTCTTTTGAGAAGACGTAGCCGCCGACCATCAGCTTTCGGCCGTCGAGTTCGGCGGAGGTGATGATGCCGCATTTCTGGCGCGCATCGTGACCATCCCAGCCGGCCTTGTAGTCGACGGCCATGCCGAGCAGACTGGGCAGTGCGGCCTCGGCCGCAGATCGCGTCAGCACCACGCGATGACCGCGCGCGCCGCTTGGAGCCTTGTCGCTGGCGACGTCTACCAGGGTCAGCACGCCTTCGAACGGCAGGCGATTTGGATGGCCGTGAACCAGCGGGAATTCGACTGCCATGGCACGCATCGCCAGCGGTGCGTGAGGGCGCGCTTCGGCATTCCTGGTTGCTGGGCGCGCACTTGTGCTTCGCCGATGCAGATCTGCTGCATACTCCATGACCCCTCCTGAACTGTGTTTTGTGTGGGCTTAAAAGCGAAACGGGAGTGGCAGCCTCTCGGCGCCTCTCCCGTTACTTAACTCAACATATCCAGAATAGCAGGTTGACCCAAACTGTTACGCCAACTATTTCAAGGTTTTATCTCGCATGTAATGAGCATTTCAGGCGAGATATTCACAATTTACCCCCTTGACAGGATTTAGAGGTTCGAGCATTTCGACACTGAGGAAGATGCGGGTGAGCCGGTCGAGAGCCTGACCGTAGCGGCGAACGATCGAACGCGGAGGCAGGCTGAGCAAGGTGGCCGTCTCGGCGATGGTGTATTGCTGCAGGCCGACGCGGGAGATGAGGTCCTGCTGCTCCGGGTCCAGTTTTTGCAGACAGCGTTCGACGTCATGCAGGAAGATGACCACGTCGTCGAAATTGCCGACTCGGCAGTTGGTCACCTTTCCGCGAAACATCTCCTGGCCGAGCAGCGACGGCACCTTGCCCGCCTCCATCGAGAGGCGGACGTAGCGGCGCAACATCGCCTCAGTGTATTTGCGATAGAAGGCCATGTGCGGTTCGAGCGGCTTGTTGGAGAGGTCGGGTGCCTCGGGCATGACGGGCAAGTCGGCGCCGATGGCCCAGACGAAGGGAAGGATCGCGGCGGCGGCGCTCATTGGGCGACTCCGGTGCAGCGGCGTTTTGCGGCGCGTGTCGATACCTGTCCAGGCTGTCGCGGACGGCCGCCTTCATGTTTCCCTTTGGCCGCGGGAAAGCTGACCAGATTGTGAGAGCAGGCCCGGCAATACACTCCATCTTTTGTTCCTGCGCGAAGCCAGAGGGCTCCGCAACCTTCGCAGACTTTCAAATCCAAACGCAAGTAGTTCATTTTGTGATTCTCCAAGGCGTACTTTTCCCCTGGCGAGCCTCGGGATTTTTCGGCGGTCGGAGGGGCTTGCACAGGTTGCTATGAGGCGTCGCCATACTTTCCAGGAGCTCTCTTCGGGGCTCGCCGGACGCGTGGCCGTCTATTTGTCGTCGGTCAATCTACGCTTGTACCTGGGGAGAAGTTCTGCTAGCAACGTTATGCACCTTTTTACTTATCTTGTTGCCTCGAACACGCGGTGTCCGGTATTGCTCATCTCTAATTCCCAATCCATGTAACTTTATAGCTTTCTGCAAAACATCATGTCAATATAAATATACATTATAGCTGTAAGAAGCGTGACAGCCGTCACACGACCGGCATATATAGTATACAATTATGGTAATTACAATAGGTCAAATAAATGTATTGCATATTGCTATAAGACGATTGGACCAGGAGTATCCCCAAATGAACTTTGAAGACCTCCACGAACTGCTCCGTGTGGAACTGGTTCGCCGGATCGACGCGGGCCTGTTGACGGGCACTGCGATTGCGCGGCAGGCGGGATTTCAGCAGGCGCACATTTCGAATTTCCTGAATAGAAAGCGTGCGCTTTCGCTCACCGGACTGGATCGTGTGATGGCCGCGCAGAATCTGACGGTGGATGGGATGATGCCGCTGGAGCTGAACGCGTCCGGCTCCGGGATTGCCGGCGAAGATGCGATGGAGGCGATTCCGGTGGTCTCCTCGTCGGCGGCGATGGAGGACGCCGTGGTGCGGGCGGGGTCGGTGATTGAGATGGTGCATGTGTCCGCGTCGAAGCTGCAGGATTGCAGGGCGCGGGCGTCGGCGAAGGTTGCGGGTTGGCAGAGATTTGTCGCGGTGCATGCGGATGCACAGCAGGCCGCGGCGATGGATCCGATGATTGCGGTGGGCGCGACGGTGGTGCTGGACCGGCATTACAACTCGCTGGCGCCGTACCGCGCTCACCAGCGAACGCTGTATGCGGTGCGGAGTGGCGCAGGCCTGGTGCTGCGCTTTCTGGATCTCGACGAAGGCAGGCTGATTCTGCGGCCCCTGGCGCTGGATTTTCCGGTGCAACTGGTGGCGCTGGGGACGGATGAAACGCCGGCGGACTATATAGTAGGGCGCGTGTGCCTGATTATCTCGGAACTTTAGGGTTGGCGGACATTTTTATGCACCGTAGTGATATTGACGCGGGGAAACTCGCAGGCGTATAAACCGGGCAACAGCATTTCTGGAGGTGCAGCCTTGC
>JALYIG010000377.1 GCA_030775885.1 Acidobacteriota bacterium
ACACAGTCCTGCCAGAAGTTGGCGAGTTGCAAGCCGGTGCAAATCTTGTCGGAGAGCAGCGCCCGCTGTTCATCGCGATATCCGCAGATCATCAGCACCAGGCGGCCCACTGGGTTGGCGGAGAAGCGCGAATACTCCACCGCCTCGTTCCACGTGCCGTAATGCGTCTTGATCTGGTCCTGAATAAAGGCGCGCAGTAGATCGTGGAACAGCGACCGCGGCAGATCGCAGGCTACGATGGTCGGTCGCAACGCGATGAACACTGGATGCTGGGATCGCTCCGGCGTGTCGTAGCACTCATCCAGCATGTTGCTCCAGGTCTGCAGCAGGCGCAGCGCCGTGCTGGTGTCGCCGACCTCGTCACCCAGATCGTCCGCAACACGGCAGAACGCGTAGACGCTCTCAAAGTGCGGCCGCACGCGTTTGGGCAGAAAAAACGTCGCCACGTGGAAGTTCTCATAGTGCGACGTGGCAAGTTGATGGCACCATGCGCGGGCTTCCTCCAGCGTGGGTCGAACCTCCGGCGTAAGGTACTCGACAGGCGCGCCTGTAAGCGAGTCAGCCAGCGGCACAGCCGGCCTTACCTCCCGCGGCGCAAGTTCAGCGTGGCCTGTCATCGTTTGCTCCCGTTGCCGTTACCATTCGGCAGAACCGCGGTCTTGATATCGATTCCGTGGTCTGCGCTACGCGTCATCATGCGGGCGAAGACGCTGGGCACTTCGTCGAGCCTGGCGGTGCGCGTGATGAACTCTGCTGCCTTGAACTCGCCGCCGGAGATGAGTGCAAACGCGGCCGCGCACGCAACCGGTGTGTGGTGGAAGCTTGCTTTCAGCGTGATGTCGCCATAGTGCAGGCGGTTGGTGTCGAGCGCCACCAACGTGCCTTTGGGAGGGCCACCGAAGAAGTTAACGGTGCCGCCTTTACGTACCATTGCCACTGCGGACACCCAGGTTGCCGGCGTTGCCACGGCTTCGATTACGATGTCGGCACCGCGCGCATCGCCGGTAAGATTGCGCACCGCGACGACCGTGTCTTGACTGTCGATGATCTGAACAACTTCGGCGGCTCCGAAGAGTCGAGCCGCGGCTACCTGGTCGTTGCGCTTGACCACGGCGATCACGCGCAGCCCGCGCAGTGCGGCGACGTGGATAAACATTAAACCGATCGGCCCCGCGCCGATGACGGCCATTGTGGCGCCTGCCTGCGCGTTCGTCTCGTTGAAGCCGTGGACCACACAGCCCAGGGGCTCGGTCAGCGCGGCATGTTCCAGCGGCACACCAGAGGGCACCAGCAGGGTGTTCTTCTCGACGATGCGCGCCGGAATGCGCATGTACTCAGCGTAGGCGCCGTTGTTGAACAGAATGTTTTCGCACAGGTTCTGCTGGCCGCGCAGGCAGAAATAGCAGGTGTCGCACGGCGCGGAGTTCATCGGCAGCACGCGGTCGCCGACGGCGAACTTCGTCACGCCCGGCCCAATCGCGGCTACTATTCCGGCAACCTCGTGGCCGAATACGAGGGGCGGCTTCAACATCATCGCGTGGTATCCGCGCCGATAAACCTTCAGGTCGGTCCCGCAGGTCAGGGCCGCGCCAACCCGTACCAGAATTTCGCCTTCGCCGACGCTCGGGACGGCGATCCGCTCCATGCGCAGGTCTTCTTTGCCGTGCAGGACGGCGGCCAACATCGTTTCAGCCGGGTGTTCCGCGATCATGCATCTATCTTCTCACTTTCAAGCGCTTGTCAGCCACGGGCCGGGGAGGCAGTCGCCGGATGGCATTTTAGGGCGGCAAACTGTGTGAACACACAGCGGCGATTTGTGCATCTGATACCCTGAGCCTGAAGAAACTTATGGCCTTATTGTCACCAGAGGGTTGGATCAAGAAGCAGGTCGCGGCCGTGCAGGATTACTCCATCCTGTCAGGGACCGCGATCAAAGACATCTTTACGCCTCCGCATTACTGGGCTGACGTGTACACGCAGATGGACTCCATCGGCGTGGGCTCGATGCCGATCATCGTATTGACGGGCTTTTTTACCGGATGCGTGCTGGCGTTGCAGTCGGTGACGGCGCTGCAGGAGTTCGGCGCCGTGTCGATGACCGGCTCGCTGGTCTCGCTTTCGATGGTGAAGGAGCTCGGGCCTGTGTTGACCGGGCTGATGGTCTCCGGCCGCAACGCGGCGGGCATGGCGTCGGAGCTGGGCTCGATGAAAGTGACCGAGCAGATCGACGCAATGCGCGCTCTGGGCACCGATCCCATGCGCAAGCTGGTTGCGCCCCGCCTGCTGGCAACAGTATTCATGCTGTTCTTCCTCACTATTGTGGCGGACGCTTTCGGCATCATGGGCGGCGCGCTGGTGGCGGTCTATCTGCTGGGGCTGAATGGAAGCTCCTACCTGCACAACTCCTACCGCAGCCTGTTGTATGGCGACATCGTTCAGGGCCTCACCAAGCCCCTGTTTTCCGGCTTCATCATCGCCACCGTCGGCTGCTACTTCGGTATGAAGACTTCGGGAGGTACGCAGGGTGTGGGACGCGCGACTACCCAGGCAGTCGTCGTGTCGTCGGTGTTCATCATCATCGTGGACCTGCTGGTGACGCGGGCCATGATCGGAATCTTCGGCAGTTGAGCGCCTCCTATGAGTGAAGCAACCATCCCTACGCCCAGCGCCGGGGCCATCGATCTGCCCGAGGGCGTTCCGGTGGTCGAGTTCAAGGACGTGACCATCACGTTCGATGTGAAGCCGGTGCTGAAGGACATCTCGTTTTCGGTTGAGCGCGGCCAGACGCTCATCCTGCTGGGGCCTGCGGGCTGCGGCAAGTCGGTTCTGCTGAAGTTGGCGAATGGGCTGCTGGCGCCCGATTCCGGGTCGATCAAGATCTTCGGGCAGGAGATTACGACCATGCGCGAGGCGGACCTGTACAAGCTGCGGGCGCACATCGGGATGGTCTTCCAGGAGTCGGCCCTGTTTGACTCGATCGATGTAGAGGACAACGTCGCGTACCGGCTGCATGAAGAGGGCGTGGCGGAAGACGAGGCGCACAACCGAGTTGTGGAGGCGCTGAAGTTCGTTGAACTCGAGCAGGCGATCGAGAAATTTCCGTCGGAGCTGTCGGGGGGCATGCGGCGCAGGGTGTCGATTGCGCGGGCGATCATCTCCGGACCGGACTTGATTCTGTACGACTCGCCCACTGGTGGCCTCGATCCCATTACTTCAACGACGATTATCGAGCTGGTGATGAAGCAGCGGGACGTCTCGCATACGACTTCGATCATCGTGACCCACCGGCTGCAGGATGCGTTCGTCATGGCGACCCACCGGTACAACGAGAAGCAGGGGATGGTGGAACTCCCCAAAGATGGCCCGAACCATGGCATGGACGAGGGCACGAAGTTCCTGATGCTGAACGACGGCGGCGTGGTCTTCCACGGAACCACCGAGGAACTGGTGCACTCGAGCGACCCGTGGATCAAGGAATATTTGTCGTAGGAACGAGTGATCCTCGGGGTTTCGTTCCACCCGCTGGGCACCCATAGCTCTAGCGGAATCAAGGGGCCGATAAACGCGCCTCTGGTAAGTTTGACCTTCCGCATTCACTTGTACAAGAAGCCGACAACACGGACCAGTGACGAGAACGGCGTTTATGAGGACTAATTTCGTTTCGCGCAACACGGCAGGCATCGATTCCGCTCTATGCCTGTTTTGCAGCAGCATAGGATCCCGGAGGCTCACGGAAGGGTTCTACGGCAATGCGCTCGTAAACCACCTCCAGTACCGTTAGGCGTTCTTTGCCGCCCGGTGCTTCGAGAACTACGCTGTCCCCCTCAGCCGACCGCATGAACGCGCGGCCCAGAGGTGACACCCAACTGACATGGTTGCGGTCGAGGTCGACCTCGTCGGCGCCGACGATGCTCACCTCCCGCTCCACTCCCGCGGCATTGGTATAGCGCACAGTTGCGCCGAAATATACCTGCGTCGCCCGCAGGCCCGATCTGGGAGCTTCCGGATCCACCACTTCGGCAGCTTCCATCCGCTTGGAGAGATGGCGAATCCGCCCATCGATCTGCCGCAACCGGCGTTTGGCGTACTGGTAGTCGGCATTTTCACTGCGATCGCCATTGCTGGCAGCCCACGCTACGACCACCGCCACAGCCGGGCGGTCTTTGTTGAGCAGGAACTGGTGCTCCGCTTTCAGGCGCTCAAGTCCGCCGGGCGTGATGTAGTTCTTGACGTGCACCGCCGGCGAGTCATCTTGCGGTCTTCTGGTAGAGCCTTTACGCATTTCGTATTATTCCATCGCAAAGTCCAGCAGGTTCTCCCAAGGCCAGTGATGACGGACACTGTGAGAGACAGTAAACGGCTACCCACTCATGACACGGCTTCATCCCCGCATGAGTGGGATGGCGTTTCGTCTGGGAAGAGCGTTCCTCGGTACATAATCAATGATTGCTTTGCTTCTATCTGGCTTACTGCTCCACCACCTTCATCTGCTGTTCATTCATGCGACCGCCATGCACTCTGAGCTGGGACAGAGCACCGTCGATTTCTTTCAGGTCGTCCTCCGTCAAAACAAGCTTGGTCGATTCGATGTTCTCCTGGAGATGAATTACTTTACCGGTTCCTGGGATCGGAACGATGAAGGGCTTCTGGGCCAACAGCCAGGCAAGCGATAACTGGG
>JALYIG010000378.1 GCA_030775885.1 Acidobacteriota bacterium
GTACAGCATCGCGCGGGGTGTAGCTTGTGCTCCACTCCGTGAAGTAGAGTGGCAGGCCGGAAAACGCGGAAGCCGAAATCTGCTGGCGAACGTGACGCACATCTCCGGTGATGGCATCCTGGGATGCAGAGAGCTTCGTATCGCTCTTTCCGTTTTCATCCAGAAAGCCCCCGTCGACGCCATACGTGTGGGTTGCCACAAAATCAACAGCAGCACCGCTCTCTTTCACGTGCGCCAGAAACTCAGGCACCCAAGATGCTCCCGCCGTCGACGGGCCTCCTACTCGCAGAGCGGGATCGATCGACTTGATGGTGCGCGATGTCAGGTCATAGAGCTCGAAGTAAGCCTTTTGGTCAGCGCCCTCCCAGAAGCCGGCAAGGTTGGGCTCGTTCCACACTTCGAAGAACCAGGTACGCACTTCATTGCGTCCGTAGCGCTGTTCGATGTGTCGAGTGTAGGCCGATACGAGGTCCTGCCAGCCCTGCGGGTTCGGATGCGAGGTGTTGCCTTGCCAATAGAAGATGCTGTTTTCCGACGTCGCCAGCGCCTTGGGTGTAAACCCGAGCTCCACGAATGGCTTGATGTGCCGTGCCAGCATGTCGTCGTAAAGCTGGTCGACCTTCGTCCAGTTATAGATGGTCTTTCCATTCTCAATATGCACGGTCCCCAACACGTCGTGAAAGATTGCATGGAACCGTAGGTAGCGGAATCCGAGTTCGTCGACGGCCAACTTGAGCTGCGCCTGGCTGTCCTCTCGAATCAGCGTGCCCGGGTAGTCTGACCCAACTGACAGATCATAGAAACGATCGACCGGTCCGTTCGTGCGCTTCATGTCGGCAACAATCAAGCGGGAAGTGGGTTGTTGCGAATACGCAGCGAGGGAAAGCGGGACTGCCAAAAAAAAGAGATACCGCGAGCGGAGCTTTACACCTGACTTGTAGATCATCACTCGAGTCTACTTGGGATGGCTGAGTCCCTGCTCAGCCGAACATTCAACGACATTCCCGCGCCGCGGCTCCAAGGCAAGCGGATTCGCACAGATGCCTTCCCCTTGCCCTCAAGACCTCGTTTCGTCAGTGGCTTTGTCTGTGACAGAGCGCACACAGCAAGTTTGTCAATAAAGTGCATGATAACGATAACTCTAGAGAACAAGGAAGAAACTCTCTAGAGGCACAGAGATCTTTGAAGGGAAATAGGACCGTGGCACAGGACGTCGTATCATGCGATCGAAAACACACTTTCTGCCTTGTTTTTGCACCTAATCGTGTTTTCGTACTGTTCTAACGGAGATTTATCGCAGCTCACGGCTGCGACGTTGACGGGTGTTGCGACAGCCAGCGGAGAGGTCATTCTGCGGGGGATAGTTACAGTAACGCCTTACTAGCGGTGAAGACAACATCCGACACTCTCCACATCATTCAGAGTGACAGGCTGGGCGCCGCCATGCATTCTCAAACATCCAATTTGGAGGCAGTACGTGCGCAACTTGCAAGATTCAAGTAATCCAGACCTTAGATTCAGGTCGCGGCCATTTCGTCATTTCTTATCAGTCATTGTCGGGGTTTTGGCGATGTTCCTGACGACGATGAGTTCAGCATACGGACAAGTCCAGGCAACATTGAGTGCCGTGGTGCATGATCCCATGGAAGCGGTAGTTGCGGGAGCCACCATCGCGCTCGTCAATGAAGCCACGGGTGACACTCGTCAGTCGGTCTCCAATGGCCAGGGCTTTTTTTCCTTCCCAGCGATTACCGAAGGCAAATATACGGTGAAGGTATCAGCTCGCGGTTTTGCCGATTGGAAGGAAGTAGGTTTAGTCGTCAAACAGAGCGAATCTCTCTCGCTCCCGAATGTGCGTCTTTCGCTGAGTGGTACCAGCCAGGAAGTAGTTGTAAGCGCTGGAGACGTGCCTCTAATCACCACGGATAATGGCGCACTCGGTACAACGCTCGATCAGAAGACCATCTCTGAAGTCTCCATCGTCGGCCGTGACGCCGGCGAATTTATCAAGTTCATGCCGGGAATGGCGATGAACGGCGGACTTAGTCAGTCTTCCACCTTTAGCGATCAGACGGTAAGTTCCAATGGCGGTCCGGTCGGATCCTATGCTCCCAACGGCATGCAGCCCAATGGCTCCATGGGATACTACCAGGACGGCGCCAACATCCTGGACAGCAACTCTGGAACACAGTTGTCGAACATCAATGCCGACATGGTAAACGCGGTCCAGGTTATGACCAACTCATTCGGCGCGGACTTTCCCCAGGGACCGACCATCTTCCAGACCACCAGCAAGAGCGGTGGCAACAAGTTCCATGGTGAAGCCTACGAGTACACGCGTAATTCGAATCTCTATTCGGAAGATGCGTTCATGAAGGCTGAAGGGCAGAAAAAGCCGTATTCCTTTTACTACTACACGGGAGGCAACATTGGTGGACCGGTGATCGTTCCCCACACCCACCTGCGCGATAAGGCGTTCTTCTGGGTGGGTTATGAAAACATGCGTCAGCAGCCGACGGGTGGTCTCAACACTTACTTTGTCCCAACCGCGCAGATGCGTGCTGGAGACTTCAGCGCCGCAAATCTGCCGAGTAACGCCCCTGACGGAGACAACACGGTTCCGAACATTCCCTGCGATCGCGGCACAGTCTGCCCGGTCGATGCCGCTGGAAAGAGGATTTATACACCCTTTGCAAATGGCCGGATTCCGAGCAGCATGTGGGATCCGAACGGCGTAGCACTGATGAAGTTGATGCCGATGCCGACCGTGGACCCTGCCACGCACAATGGCAACAACTACATCTATCTCAACAACGCAGCGCAAAATCGCTGGGAGTTCAACACCCGTCTCGATTACGCACTCAGCGAAAAAACCAAGATATACGGCTCATACATCCATCAGCATGAAAGCGATTTACACCCCATGGGCAATCCGTGGTGGAATCCCGCAAGTTCTCTTCCATATCCTGGCAAAGTCACTGCAACAGAGCTCTCGACTATGGCCACGCTGAATATCATGCACGTCTTCGGCCCAACCTTGACCAATGAACTGTTTGGCTCTGTCATTCGCTTCGGTAATCTAGGCCTTCTGGCGGACAAGACGGCAGCGTTACGCACTACAGCTGGCTACACAGGTCCAGAACTCTTCGGCGCAAACAACCCGCAAATTCCGGACGTCACCAGCTGGAGCAACGGCATCCCTGGATGGTCTGCACCATCGTACTTGGACTCTACCTTGGGCGGCGGCGGCGGATGGGGCAAGATCATGCGCCGTGCTTCCTTCGCTGACAACATTACAAAGGTTTTCGGCAAGCACACGATTAAGGCCGGCGCCTACTGGAGCTATGCCAACAACGAACAATCGAGCGGAGTAGGCAACACGCAAGGTCAATACTACTTTGACAGCTGGTCCGGAACAGGCACGGGGAACACGGCCGCCGATTTGCTGATGGGCAGGGCAGCTTCGTATCAACAGGCCAACGCCAATGGCGTAAGCAATCTGAAGGAGTATCAGTATGACTTCTTCGCGCAGGATTCGTGGAAGTTCAACAACCAATTGACTCTAAACTACGGCGTGCGAGCTACGCATCTCGGACAGTGGTTTGCTCCGGGTGTCGGTCTGGAAACATGGGATCCCACTACTTACAACAACTCAGCAACCCCTCCGCCGAACACCGGCCTTGTCAATCACGGCACCAACTCCTCTATCTCTCTGTCGGGCGCGCACTCCACTTACTACTTCAATCCACGCATCTCGGTGGCTTATGATTTGCGCGGCGACGGCAAGACGGTGTTACGTGGTGGTTATGGTGTGTACAACTACCAGATCAGCGCCAGCCAGGGCAATGAAGCCCTGAATGCGCTGGGTCTCTTCAACTACAGTACTCCGCAGGCGTTGAATAGCTTCACGGACATCAATCAGAATCCTCCCTCCGGACTGAATCTGGTCGGAGCCAGTGCTTACGCAGTCCAGAAGAATTACGGCGGCACGCCACATACGGAGACGTGGAACGTGACTATTTCGCATATCCTGCCCTGGCATTCTGGGATTGAACTCTCCTACATCGGAGATCGCAGCCGCAGCATGTTAATCGATGGAAACGCAACTGCAAACCTCAACTCAGTCCCGTTGGGAACCTACTTCAGGCCGGATCCCATCACCGGCAAGATTGTCTCGCCGACCGATTCCAATTTCACAGCTCAGGACTACGCCCCCTATCACAACTACCAAACCCTTAACGTCTTGACCGGCGGAAGCTGGGCAAACTACAACGGCTTCGAGGCCGTATGGCAAAAACAACAAGGCCGCGCAAACCTGATGGTGAACTACACGTTTGGTAAGGCTCTCGGTACCCGCGACGGCGTAAACGACAACGGCCACAATAACGGAGTCGAAGTCAGTCCCAACCTGAAAGACGATTACGGCGTACTCTCGTACGATCACACTCAAATCCTCAATGCGACCTATGTGTTGAACTTGCCCAGCCCAATGCACAAGAATCTGTTTCTCAATGCAGCAGTCAATGGTTGGGAAATCTCCGGCGATACCCAGTGGCAGACTGGCGCGCCAATTCAACCTAACTCCAACGGCAATCTCAGCGCTCAATTTCCTAGCACGGTCAGTAATTCGAGCTACCTGGGATCGAACGCCTATACTCTGATGCCAAAGTTGATCTGCGATCCGCGCTCAGGCCGGCACAACGGGCAGTCCTTCAACCCTGCCTGCTTCGCTCCGCCGGATCCTGGAACCAACGGACAGTACGTCTGGCCTTACATCAAAGGGCCGTCGTACTTCAACAGCGATCTCGCGATGTACAAGAATTTCAAAGTCTTCGAGACTGCCAATTATTTACAGTTCCGGTTCTCTGCGTTCAACTTCCTCAATCACCCGCTGCCGCAGTTCAATGCGGATGGAAGCGGAAATGACTTGAAGCTGAACTTCATTGTTCCGGGCTCCCCTAGTCTACTTAGCCAGACAAACACCAACACCAACACCACCGGTAAACCGATGTTCGAAGTTGGCAGCCGTACCGTGGAGCTTGCGTTGAAGTTCGTCTTCTAGCGTCGAAGTTCATTCTTAACCGTATACACCCCCTCCGACTCATTCATTCAGGAGGGGGTGTACACGTTGGATGGACCGGTCATTGGCACGTTTTGTATAACTCTTCACGCTTGCGGATACAAGTGCAGAGTTTTCGACCCAATATGGGGAAGGCCGGCATAAATTAGCACGACGGTATTGTTGCAATTGCTATGTAGTTCTTTCAACGAGAAAATTGGAGGCGCGGGTCGGGATCGAACCAAATCAAGCCACGTAGAATCTGCAACTTACAGATTCTTTTATAAGTAAGACACGCGAGATTCGCACGATACGCAGATCATTAGCACAAATTAGCACAAACCGGTCGGGATCAATTTGAGGCCGAAAATCGTGGGTTTTGTGGTCCGCCGCATGGACCTGGGCGCGCGGTCAAACCCAACCCGCGCATACGAGCATTGTGCTAATTTGTGCTAACCGCCGGGTGCTCTCCCCCCGACAAGAAAGCGGCGCGCGCATCATGCGGTCAGCACAATTAGCACAAAACTGTTGGCGCGCTGGGGCCGCCAACATTGTTATGCGAGGGCACTATTTAATCGCGTGAATAGCGCTTCAAGAGACGACAATTGAGCCGGGGTGAAGGACGACGCTGACAGCTTAGGGAGCAGGGTCTGGGCGACTCGGTAATGGTTATAGCCGCCATCTTTTTTCAGGATGATGCCTTCGCTCTTGAGCCAATCGTTTA
>JALYIG010000379.1 GCA_030775885.1 Acidobacteriota bacterium
GCTTTATACTCCTTTGTGAAGCAGCTGGCGGAGATGCTCTACACCGATCAAGCCGTCAAGCTGGTCCGTGTGCTTCATGGGGAAACTGCTCGGTTTCCGGAACTCGCTGAAATTTTCGACAAAGCAGGGCCTCGGCGGGCACATGCTCTCCTCGCCGCATATTTCAAACAGCAGATACGCCAAGGACTCCTCGTTCGCGTCGATCCTTTCACTGCCGCAGATCACCTCATCCACATGGCACTCGGTGAAGCCTTCCGCCGTGTCCTCTTGGGATTGGATTCAACTCCCTCACCAGGGGAGGTGGAGAGCAGAATCAATGCAGCTCTCAAAGTCTTCATGAGGGCTTATGCGACTTAGCTCCTGCCCCGCGGCGGCGCGTATGGGCCAGTCTCAACAAGAGCGAAGCTCCTAATTCGCCGGGGATCTGGCCAGGTTCCGAACCGTGAATACGTCTCGACTCCAGCACGCCTCCCCCGCTCGGCTGGGACGCCTCAATCTTACCGAGGACTACACCTGGCACGCGAATAAACGAATCGCAGCGGGGGCCACAGGCCTCTTACGATAACTCTCTGTACCCTCCTCCCATCGTCAGTGTACGTAATAGGCGGTCCTTGACGTGCCCCCGGATTGTGAGAACGCATATTCAATACGCAATCATCCGGCGTTAAGCGACTGATCGCACTGAAAGAGTGCGGTCCGGTCTAAAAGTCGCCGCTCGGAAATGGCACAAGTACGAATTCGTCTGAGCACAGAGTTTCGCAACAATCTCGGAGAGGCAGACTTCCATGAGAGCGGTGGCTGTACATAGGATCCTGCCCGCCGCCATGTGCTACGTCAGGTTGTGCAGAGACAACGCAAAATTTCGTTGTTAGCGTTCGCCTCTGACCTAGTCGGATTTAAGGAAACATCTTTTCGTAGAAAAGGAGAGATCGGAGTTGGAATGTCTCCTGGAACAATTCGGCGAGCCGTTGTCGGCTACCCGTTAGGTCTACGCTGCGATTTTCTTTTCGGGCGGTGTGGGCCTTCTTCGCGGAGGGTTTCGCCTCTTGAATGAGTGTGGGCTTTGGCTTCTTCTCCTTCGGCTACTTCGTCTGCGGCGGAACAGAGCGACTTCTAGTCGCTACGTTCCGTAGCTCTCTCCATTTCCATACATGTTTCTACCTGATGACTGGGCCTCGGACCGGCCTATCGTTTCTCCTTCTGGCACGCGACTTCCTCCCAATCTAGGGGAGTTCTGGTCGGGCTGACCTCATATCCATCTGCTCAGAACGCAATCCGCTCCACCTCATCGGGTGCGATCTGATCGTCGCGGCGGTCGCAGGCCCGGTGGTTGTGTTCTTAGTATTACGTTCTAGGATCGAAAGATCAGCCTGGAGGTACCCGATCCCCGTGGACGGTCTGAGTAGCGGCTTCACGCGCAGCGACGATTAGCGACATACGACACGAAGATCGGCGCAATCAAAGAAAGATTGGCAACGTGCTGCCCGCTGATCGTGTCGCCTGATCTGTAGCAATGCCGACGTATCAAACCGCCTTCCGCCAAGTGTTACCAACATCCGTCCTACTACTCCAGAGACAAAAGTGTCTTAGGTTGTTCCCGGAGAGAAACCGCGCCTGAACCGAATCTCCATCAAACCCACTGGTAACTACGTATAGAAATTGGTGGCTTCCATCGCACCGCTATCGACTTCACATTACATGCCGAGCTTGGAGGGACAGCGGGGGTGGTAGCTCCTGTAATCGGCAAAGAGGCTGCCGACTATCATATTTGGCTGCAGAGCGGCACACCTCCGGCGTTCGTGCGTGAGGAAGGACAACTTTTCAGGGTGCGGCCAATATGGAGAATGGACGAGACAACCCCCACGTTCACCCACTAGCTATTTCCGAAGGCGGTCAGTCCACGTTGGTAAATCTAATTCGTTCGACATTCGGACCTCTGCTTCCATCGATCGCATGTTGCCGAACCGACACCGGCCCTCAGCGAGACGTGGGCTGTTCAATGGATATTCCATGGCGGTTCTCAGTGAATACCATTGCCGAAGCCACTAAGGACCGGGACCATCTTAGGATACCGAAACGGTCTTGCCTAAGGAAGAAGACGCGTTATGGGTCGTGGGTAAGGTTCCTAGGCAACATAAAGCACAACTGAATTGAGGAAACACATTGACTCACGTCCTTCTGTGAAAGTTCCATTGTCACCGGCGGGAGCAAGGAGTAGGAGGCTGCGGTGTTCCCTTGAGCGAGTTGGGCAATCTACCGACATATATTGCTACGATCGCTATATAGAAGCATTAGAAGAGGATTCTCTCAATGGCCGCACGGATGAAAGATATCGCGAGAGTGCTGAAGCTCTCGATCGTTACTGTCTCCAAGGTACTCAACAAAAAAGATTCCCGGATCAGCGAAGCTACCCGTCAGCGCGTGCTGGAGTGTGCACGTCGACTCGATTACCGCACCAACCTGGCCGCAAAGAGCCTGGTCACTGGCGAGTCTAAGATGATTGGCCTTATTGTGCCCGAACTGTTCCATGGATTTTTCGGTGAGGTGGCTGCTGGTATGTCCGATGCTCTGACCCAGCAGGGTTACGGACTCATCATCTCCTCATCGCGCGATAAGGAAGAACTCGAGAACAGTGAGATACGGCAAATGCTTGCGCGCAGCGTGGATGCGATCATAGTGGCCAGCTGCGCGTCGAAGCCTGACGCTCTGCTGTTGGCCGATCGCGACGTTCCCGTAATTCTTCTCGACCGACGCGTCGGAGCTCCTGAGGCATTCTGGCTAGTTGGCACTGACGATCGCGTGGCTGGAAAATTGGCAACCCAGCACTTAATCGATACGGGACGCAAACGCATCGCCTACATTGGGGCGTCGAGGCTGAGCCCAACCAAAGATCGTGAAGAAGGGTTTCGTGCCGCCCTCTCGCGTGCTGGCATTCGAGTCTCCTCAAAGCATGTAGTCAGCCTTCCTCAGAATGAAGAATCCAATCACGTTTTGGGAGCGAGGTTCATGGGACGCCTGCTGAAATTGAAATCGAGACCCGACGCGGTCTTCTGTTACAACGATCCAACGGCGTGGGGGGCTATGCTCGCCATCTTCGAGGCAGGATTAAGAGTTCCGGAAGACGTGGCTGTTGTGGGATGCGGGGGGGTGCTTGACAACGAACTGATGCGAGTGCCGCTTACGTCGGTGAACCAACATGCCGAGCTCCTGGGGCAGAAGGCTGCGGCCCTGGCACAGCGCGCCATCAGGGAGCGATCAAGCGGATTCAGGAGCGACTCGGTCACAATACTCCTCGAACCTGAGCTAGTCGTGCGTGCCTCCACGATCGCGAAGACCCGTTCAGTACCGCCCCGGCGTGCTCGCAAGGTGCTTATCAGAGCGACTGTGA
Organism: Acidobacteriota bacterium; assembly: GCA_030775885.1. Taxonomy (GTDB): domain Bacteria; phylum Acidobacteriota; class Terriglobia; order Terriglobales; family Acidobacteriaceae; genus Edaphobacter. Next base: position 3,389 of record JALYIG010000379.1, read on the forward strand.
AAGCTCGATAAGGAAATTTTGGAATGTTGACAGTGCTTGTATCATCTTGATACCTTCGCGCTCGGAATCCGATTAGCGTTTGCCCAATACTTCCGTTCCATCGACAAAATTGTAGAAACACGATTCTAGTGAGTAAACGTTTATCCCCACAGGTTTTCAGCAGAGGAGTGTCAGAGATGAGCCGCCCAATCACCCGCCGCCGCTTCACTCAGATGACGGCTACAGTTGCAGCAGCGGCAAGCCTCACGCACCCGCGTGCGATCGCAGAGCTGCTCGTGCAGAACCCGCCCTCGCAAGCCGAAGATCCGACAATCGCGAAACAGGAAGGCGTCACGGGCGAGCTCACATCCAATGGACCGGGGGATCTATGGTCGGGACATGACTCGCCAGAATTGGTTGCGGCCGCGCTCGGCGATCTGCCGCCGACGCCAGCGGGCCCGTTCCAGCCTACGTGGGAGTCGATCCAACAGAACTACAAGGACCCCGAGTGGTTCCGCGATGCCAAGTTCGGAATCATGATGCACTGGGGCATCTACTCCGTGCCGGCGCATGGCAGCGAATGGTACGTCCGCTACATGTATGGGGGCAACGCCGGCATGGTGCAGTGGCACACCGAACACTACGGCCCGCCCACCAAATTCGGCTACAAGGACTTTCTGCCGATGTATACCGCGGCCAAGTGGGACCCGGACGCGTGGGCGCAACTTTTCAAGCGGGCCGGCGCGAAGTATGTGCTTGCGCCGGGAGAACATCACGATGGATTCTCAAACTGGGATAGCGCGATCAATCCCTATAACGCGATGAACTACGGCCCGCACCGATATCTCGACGGCGATCTAATCAAGGCGGTACGCAAGGTTGGGCTCAAGACAGGGATCTCAGACCACTCCTTCTTCCACTTCGTCTTTATCCCCGCGCTTCCGGGCAGCGATCAGTACGATCCCAAGTGGGCGAACTTTTACAACGTAGCGGACAAGAGCAATGCGGCGCGCACGAAGTTTATGCACGACTGGGTTGCCAAGCGCATCGAAACGATCGATAAGTATCAGCCGGACATGCTGTGGTTCGACATGGCCACCGACCACATGATTGACCCGCTGAAGCAGAAGGTGTCCGCCTATTATTTCAATCGGGCGAGACAGTGGGGCAAGGACGTGGGCATCAGTGCCAAGGGTGCGGCGTGGGTTAGCGGCCAGATCATGGATTACGAGCGCGAGGGCCGCTCCCCAATGGAGCTGGTGAATTGGGTGTGGCAGCCCGACGATCCCATTACCGACAAGTTCGGCTACGTCACCGAACAGAAGGTCTTCGGACCAGAGCAGTTCGTGTGGAAGATCGTCGAGAACACCAGCAAGAACGGCAATCTGCTGCTGAACATCTCGCCGCGCGCCGATGGCACGATTCCCCAGGAGCAGCAGGATACGTTGCTGGCGATAGGCAAATGGCTAGAGGTAAATGGCGAGGCGATCTACTCGACGCGCCCGTGGGTGAAGTACGGTGAAGGCCCGGTGGCCGATGCAGCGGCGGCCGCGATGGTGGCGGTTCGCGCCAAGGGCGGTTATGCGGGCCGCTTGAATGGGCAGAATATGGGCGGCACCGGAGTCAGCGGCGGAGGTATCTCGCGAAATGGGTATACCGCGAAGGACATCCGCTTCAACCGGCGTGGCGACACCCTCTACGCGATGGTGATGAACTGGCCCGACAACGAACCGGTCGCGATCACCTCACTCGCCAAGGGACAGCCAGTGGAAGGCAAAGTCAAACGAGTGGAATTGCTCGGGCATTCCGGGCCGCTCAAATTCACTCAGGATGCTGAGGGTCTGAAAGTAACTTTTCCGCCGGATAAGCCTTGCGAGTTCGTGTATTCGCTGAAGCTTACGGGGCTGAAGCTACCGCCTCCCGCACCCGTCATCACCAGCTAGGCAGGCCACTTATTCGCCAAAATGGCACAGAGGAGCTACGAAGATGAAACGCACATTCACCCGCCGCAAATTCCTGGAGGCTTCCGCGCTTGCCGCAGCGGCTGCTGGGGTGAGTTCGCCTTTGTGGCCGTCGCAGGCAAGCGCACAAGCCGACACCGCCGCACTTCCCTCAATTGCATCCGGTCCATTCAAAGGATCCCATGAGTCGCTCGCGGCATACCACATGCCAGACTGGTTTGCCGACGCCAAGCTGGGCATGTGGAATCATTGGGGTCCGCAGTCCGCAGCGGAGTACGGCGACTGGTATGCACGGCGAATGTATGTCCAGGGCGAATCGCAGTACCAACACCACCTCGAACATTACGGCCATCCTTCGAAGACCGGCTTCGCGGACGTGATCAAGTCCTGGAAGGCCGACAAGTTCGACGCGGACCACCTTATGGGGCTCTACAAGAAGGCCGGCGCGAAGTATTACGTCGCCATGGGTTGCCACCACGATAATTTCGACATGTGGAATTCAAAATTCCAGCCGCGATGGAACGCGGCGACCAGCGGGCCGAAGAAGGACATCCTCGGGCTATTCGGGAAGGCGACACGGCAGCACGGTCTTCGGTTTGGCGTCAGTGAGCACCTCTCAAACAGCTTCTGCTGGTTCGGCACAGCGCATGGCAGCGACAAGACCGGCCCGCTTGCCGGCGTGCCCTACGACGGGGCTGCCCCAGAGAATGCAGATCTCTATCACGACTACAGCCAGATGACGGCAGACTTCGTGCAGAAGGTGGCCAACTCGCCTGCCAAGGGAGCGATTGCGATGAGCCGCGAGGGACCCGATTCATGGCGCATCAACTACTTCAACCGCATCATCGATGTGGTTAACCAGCATCAGCCTGACCTGCTTTATACGGATGGCGGCATTCCATTCGGCGATGACGGTCTGGCGATCGTCGCCCACTTATACAACACTAGCGCCAGTCACCACGGCGGCGAAGTCGAGGCAATTTACACCAGTAAGAGCAGGCCCGACGCGGAGTCCGGCATGTGCATGCTCGACGTGGAGCGCGGCGTGGTCGATGGCATCTGGCCGCGCGCATGGCAGACCGACACGTGCATCGGCAATTGGCACTACGATACCCGCGCCAAGTACAAGACGCCCAAGCGCGTCATTGACATGTTTGTAGACATCGTGAGCCGCAACGGCAATCTTCTGCTTAACTTCCCATTGCCCAGCAGCGGCATGCTGGACGATAAGGAGATGGCGATCCTCGAGAGCATCACAGCATGGATGGCGGTGAACAGCGACGGCATCTACGCGTCGCGGCCATATAAAATATTTGGCTCTGGGCCGGGCGCGGAGATCAAGCCCGGCAACGCGCAGTTCAACGAGACTAATCGTCAGGACCTCACCGTCGAGGATGTTCGTTTTACCCGGAAAGGCGACGCGCTCTACGCGTTCGTGATGGGTTGGCCTGGCCAGCAAGCGGTCATCCCGTCCCTAGCGACCAACGCC
>JALYIG010000380.1 GCA_030775885.1 Acidobacteriota bacterium
CCACTGCAACACCCACATTAGCGACTGTTAGTCGATTGGAGACTCAAAATGGCCGATAAAAAGCGGATTGCCCTGTTCTTAGATGGCACGTGGAACAACGTCAGTGATAATACCAACGTCTGGCGACTCAAATCCCTGTGCGCCAAGTCTACCGAACAACTCGTCTATTACAGCGCGGGCGTCGGAACGCAGTCTGGCGAGCATCTCTCAGGAGGAATGTTCGGCATCGGTATCAACGAGGAGGTAATCAGCGCCTACGAATGGTTGGTCGAAAACTACGAACTGGACGCCCAGCTATTTATCTTCGGGTTCAGCCGAGGAGCGTTCACGGCCCGCAGTTTGGCCGGCTTCATATCCAAGTGCGGCCTGTTGAAGCCGGGATCTCCAGTCTCGATGAAGCAGCTGTTTGAAAGATACCGTAAGGGCACAGCGGCGTCCGTCCGAACGCTAGGCAAAGTGGTCGAAAGCGGCTTGTCCCTAGAAGACAAATGGATCAAGGAATACTCGCGGTCGATTCCAATTTGGTTCCAGGGCGTATTTGATACGGTTGGAGCTTTGGGTGTTCCGCTTCCCTGTGTTCCGAAAGTCAGTCGATCAGATTTCGCTTTCCTAGAAACGGATTTGCGGATCAACGATACCCATGCATACCACGCGCTGGCAGTAGACGAGCACCGGGAGGTGTTCGCCCCAACGCTTTGGGTTAAGAGCACTCCGAAACAGGGACAGCCGTACCCTCCGCGCGATCTTGACCACGTCGAACAGCGCTGGTTCGTGGGAGCCCATGCTAATGTTGGCGGCGGCTATGAGGACGACTTGCTCGCTCAAATTCCTCTCGAGTGGCTGATGAGCAAAGCCATCGCGCATGGACTCGAATTCAAGGATAGCGTTCTAATCGATGGCAACGAAAATACGAGTCCCATCCATGACTCCTTGGCTGAGATGGCACACGGCATCTATGAAATATTGACCTTTGGAAAACACTATTTTAGGCCCATCGGAGCCGAGCCGCAGGACACCGGTGACGCGGTGACATCCGCGATCAACGAAACCATTGATGCAACTGTATTCGACCGGTGGCGCACTGATGAAACCTACCGGCCCAAGAACCTGTCTGATTGGGCCAAACGTCGAAGTGTCGATCCTTCCACCCTCAAGCAATCGGTGCGCGCGCAAGACGCAACCGCGATAGCCCCAATGGTTCCGGTGTGAAAACGCGTCGAGTTGTGGAAAGCTGTAGTCCTGACCGCTACAGTGAAAGTGCGATCACCGCTACATTTTCGACTACATCGACGACGCGGTACCACCAGGTGCGCTAGGCCAATCCAAGCGTGTGAAGCCGTTGAACCAGATCGACATTACGAAGGCACCTGGTCCCAAGCCCGATTGCGGTCAGAGATGCCCCCTCCCAGATGCGGAGATTGGGGCTCCTTCCTAAACGGCACCCTGACCCTCAGTGCTAAGGCGATTTGGCTTCAGGCGAGAATCTTTCCCGACAGCATTGGCGCTCACAGGGCTCTATAGCGGTGGGGGCCTCCCGTTTTTCAGGCCCAAAACAACCCTGCTAGATGTACAATCGCGGCGCGGGAACTCCAGCGACCTTTGATGAGTCCGAATAGAGAAGGAGGCAGTATGAGTGACCTCGCTCCAATACCGACTCCAATAGTTGTTGCGGCAATCGGTGCTACATCTACCATCATTTGCGAGTTCATTCGGCGTCCGCGTGACCCGAAGAAGCGGGCTAAGCCGGCGACCGCGCAAGGCGCCGCCCAAGATCAGGCAGCCGAAATGAAAAGAACAACCATATGGAAAACTGCGAGAAACGTTAGCCTGGTTCTCTTTGTGATCGGCGTCTCCATCAGCCTCTGGTCATTCGTCTCACGAGAGCTGCCTGGTCAGTCGGCCCCACCCTTAAGCTCCCGTAGTCCAGAAATCAGCATCGTGCAGGTACCGCCCGCCGATGCTGAGGGGGGGCCGGAGAAGTCCGCTCTGATTGCCGGAGTCGTTTCGGGCGTCACTCCCGCCGACTTCCGAGTCGTGATTTACACACACACGGACCACTGGTACGTTCAACCCTTTATCGGATCGGAATTGACCGGCATCGATAGCGGCGGTAGATGGGATAGCGAAACACATCTTGGCAATCAATACGCCGCCTTACTCGTGAAGCCATCCTTCACGCCGCCAACCGTTTGCGATGCCCTGCCAAGTTCCGGGGGCGATGTCGCAGCACGGGCTATCGTTGGCGGTAAATGAGACTGAACATTCGGAAATCTTGCGAGAGGAGAAACAAACGTGAATTCAAGAAACACCATTCGATCAGTCCGCTGGGGCCTCTCGGTGATGCTCTCCGTCATGCTGGCCCCTCAACCACACCATCAGTTGTTGGGACAAGTCCCCGACCAGGACAAAACCAATGGGAGCGAAACAATTTCGATAACGGGTGTTCCCCATTCCGGCCAAGGCGGACCCGAGGCGACAGAGCCCATCTCAGGTCTTGCAAAGGGCGTCAAGGTCACGAAGTTCAAGGTCGTTGTCTATGCTTATGCCGGTGGAACCTGGTGGGTCCAGCCAACCGTCGCTGCGCCACTCACCGATATTGACAATGCAGGGAATTGGGAAACCGACACCCATCTCGGAAGCAGTTATGCCGCACTCCTCGTTAAGCAATCCTTCAAACCAGCCGCCACCCTGAGCGCCCTCCCAACCGCTCACGGGGAAATCATCGCCGTTGTTCGGGTAGCCGGAACGAAATGAAATGATTTGACGCGGGACTCTAGACCTCGTATGGCCATGGTGCAAAAGCATTCGAGGCACATACATCAACAGATGAAGCTGCCAACTCTCAGAGACCGTCGAGACAACGGAGATCGGTGGCCGGTGAAAACAAGGGCTATGTACTCAAAACAGCGGTCAGCTCGGCGCAGATCCGCAAGAGATCCTACCCGCCGTGCAGAATGGGAGGTCACTGTCGACAAATGAAGCGAAGTCCGCAATCACTTAAACCCAGTCCGGGGCCTTGGTCCCTTCGAACGCGTGTGATTTGGGCTGTCGGTGGGATCGCTGCGGCTGCGGGCATTTTCTGGACTATCTGGGAACAGCCATCGATCGCCAGTTTCATTGAGAGCCACTTTCGACTCGTAACTGTATCCTTCATTCTCGCCACGCTTTTCGTTTCGATTCATATTCTCTGGAAGTGGCCGACAGTGCAGGTTGCAAACGCGCAGGGGAGCACCACAAGAAACCGCTTTGATCGCGAAAACGAAGCCCGAAAAACCCTCGCTCAAATCATAGGCGGCATTTTCATTCTGGCTGGAATCTACTCATCGATATTGAATATAGACCTCCAGCGGAAGGCCCAAGGAATAGTACAGGAAGGGCAAATAACTGACCGCTTCTCGAAAGCAATTGAGCAACTGGGCGCAGTCGAACCCGGAGGGAAGCTGCAAGCTGACGGAAAGCCGATGATCAATATCGAAGTACGCCTCGGCGGTATTTATGCCCTTGAACGAATCGCTCATGACTCAGCTAGGGACGATTGGACAATCGTGGAGATCCTGTCGACGTATGCTAGGGAGAACTCTCCCTCTCCTAGCATTGAGGTGGCGGAAAGCGTGGAGACATCGTGCTCAATGAACAACCCACCACTGGTGCGTGCGGACGTGCAAGCAGTCGCGACCGTTCTCGCCAGACGTGACGTTTCTCGAGACCCATTAGAACAGAGGATAAATTTATCGAATACGAACCTCCGCGGGGCGAACCTTAGCGCGGCGAACCTTGTCGGAGCGAACCTAAAATGGGCTAACCTAAGTGACGACAACCTCAACAACGCGGACCTCAGCGGGGCGGACCTCACTTGCGCAAACCTGACCGGGGCGCGGATGATTCACACGAAGGTGAGGGGAACTGACCTCCACTGGGCAGTTGGTGTCACACAGGATCAACTAAATCAGACAATCGGCGACAAGAACACCATAGGACCGACAGGCCGCCTGCGTCCAAATGCCTGGCAATTCTGACCTCCAGGAACCTCGTTTTGAGCGAGGCAGTCTTGCCGCGGCCAGGAACGCATTCCTAATTCTGGGCGGGTGGCCCCATCCTTTCCTGGCCGAAATAGGGTGCCCACACTCGCTACATCGGCGACGGGCGGCCGGAGATCGACAACAGCGCGGCCGAACGGGCGCTGCGTGCCGTCGTGCTTGGAAGGAAGAACTATCTATTCGTGGGCTCCGATTGCGGCGGCGAGCGGGCCGCCGCTAGCCTCAAATGGCGGATCAGTCGCACGCGAAGGCGTCCGCCGCGAAGCGGCTTCGTTCAAGTCGGCTTGTGGGAAGTGGTAGCCGCGAAATGAAGCCCCTGTTGACGACTGTGGATCTCGCCGCTACAGTGACGTTGCAATCTCCGCTACATTTTGATCTACATCGGCAATGCAGACGCACCAGGTGTGCTAGGCCAAATCCATGATTGGGAACTGTCTGCGACAAACCGGCGACTGTAGGCCTCTTGGTTCCAAGTCAGATCCCGCCTTCTTTCCTGTATACTTTAGGCTCGAGATTTGGCGGGCTCAGCGTAGTCAAGCAAAGATGCCAACTCTTCAGCCAGAGCTTTCGTAGAAGCCATTACATACTGGAATTTGCTCCCCGGATCGATCCCAACCGGCTACCGATCGTCTCAAGTGTCAAAGCCTTCTTCTCTTTCAGGTCAATATAGTGTGCTCCCGCGCGCGACGGAATTGCGAAGCCTGGAACCACGTCGTGGCAAAGCTGCCCACGACATTCCATAACGGCGTCAATTCTGCCTTCCAAAAGATTCATCATTCATTGGGTTGCCCGCAAGGTTGTAAACGCGAAATCGCGGCACAGCTGGCGTCTTCCGTGCAGAGTCACTCCGTGACTTGAAGCCGTGTTGAAGATTGTGGATTTCGCCGCCATAGCAGAATGCAATCGCAACTACATTCTCATCTACAGTTATGATGCAGACACACCGGGTGTGCTAGGTCATTTCCAAGTATCCGAAGGACACTAGGCAAATCTTCACCCTAGCGCATCTGGTTCCAGATCAATTGAATGGAACGACCTTCAGCTATCCAAACGATTCATCCGCATCAAGGATCTGTTCGACATCGGCGAGCGAGATCCCGTCCAATAGTTTTCGTCCTCTAAGAGATTCCGCATAATTCAGCAATGCTTGCAGTTCTGCGCGCAATCCACCCCAGTTCCAATAAGACTCAGGGGGACTGAGAACTAGACCGCGCTCGCACAGCCGTATTGCCTCTTCGTTGCGCGATATTAGAAACGGCTTAACGTTTGTCTCAATAATTACCCGCGCAAGATTTCGATAAAATGGAGGGGTGTTTCGTCGGCACTCAATGGCCTTTCGTAATTCCTCCTCTGCAATACGAGACTGTTGCTCTGTAGCGTGCAAGACTAGACCGCGCCAATTATGCGCCCATGCATTGTCGCTTCGAATTGTAAGGCTCTGTTGGAATAGCTCCTCACTTCTCGTTGCAGCTGTTCTCCCATCCCTCTGTACCAACGCCCATCCCTGCGTCGCCAACGACATCGATCTTGTTGTCCTTGCATCGATCAATTGAGGCGCACCCGGAATAATCTCGGTTTTCTCTGCGCCGCGTTCGATTCTCTTAGAGAGATCAATTATTTCTTGATAACGAGCTTCCATCAACATGAGATGAACACAGTCTGTAAAGGCTGTATGCACATTCGGTTCTTGCTCTAAGACGCCAATCAATATCTCAATCGCAACGCCTGCTTCTATTAGCCCTCCCTCCAAGCGCATACGCACCCATTTCCCACGCACCCAGGGGTTCTCGTCGCGTGAAAGATCCTCACAACCGACGTTGGACCTCAGCACATCTCCGCGCAGTGATCCGAATCCGGGCAATGTACTTAGGTCATTCTTGTGCGTCGTCATGACCTTCTCCGCTTCCCGTGCCTTTCCGGCTTTGCAGAGTATTCGGATCGCATGCAATGTCCGCCATGGTCTGCTCGAGTCTGCCAAGAAACCCTCTGCGAGTCGAACCGCTTCGGGTTGATTTCTTGTCGATAAATAGCAATACGCGAGCGTGACGTCCGCCGGGTTACTTTGTGTTTGCCATGTTCCGCGTGACACGCTCGCCCACTCAATCGCGCTGCTGAAATCGTGCCTTCCTTGAAAGGATCGCGCAGCGGCATTCAACAATAACGCCGTCGATCGATCAGATAGTTTAGAAAACCGTCTCTCTGCGAGATGTGTCGCTAGACTCTGCAGTTCGTCCTTCAATATTGAGACAACTTTCGCGCCAGAAAACGCTTCCAAATACGCGACGTGTTCGGGTTCGTTCTCGTTAACCGAGGTAACGATTGCCTCGATCAGGGGTAACCAGAACGTGCTCTCGGAATTTTGCGACGCATCAAGCGATCGACACAAAACTTTGGCTATCAACGGATGTCGCGTCGAGAGAGCGAGCCCCTTAACCTCGATGACCTCGCGCAAAGAGGTACGCAGTTGCTCGAGGCTAGGTGGTACGCTACCGGGAGCCTTCAGCATGGTGGCAAGGGCTAGAGTCAGCGGGATGTGGATTCCAAAACTGTCTGCCAATGCTACAAGGGGATAAATTGTACGGAACGAAGCTGGCAATGCTTGGTATTCCCTGCGGAGTATCAAGTCAAGATTATCGTCATCACTGACGCCAGAGGTTGCTTCGATTAACGTCGCAAGCAACACCTTATTCGCCTTTCGTCGAAACACTTTCCGAATCTCTGACTCAGGTCTACCTTGAAGCCGGCCGGCGCAATCGAAGGCAATCAACTTGCTTACAAGCACCTCAATTTCATCATCATCGAGATTGAATGGAACCTTTATCAAGTTTATAAGGGGTGGTGGTACACCTAAGATCTCTAGATCATCACGTATCTCTTCAAAATGATTCGTATCTATTTCCAAATAGAGGCTGACCCCAGCTGAAACGCCTATGCTCCTCACAAAGTCCAAAGCTTCTTTCAACACAGAATCGCTTTGACTCAGTGGATCATGACTCCATCGACCGAGTTGGATCTCAGCAAACAGATGCGTGCGCTGACCTTTTTTTATTAGGTGCCTATATTCGGGGACTAGATTCTTGCTTAGTCGTCGGGGATAGCGCTGCACCCAAAGGGTGTTGTGACCCGCCGTTGCCAAATCGAACGCAAGACGTTTTGCCAGGGTCGTTTTCCCAGATCCTTTGGATCCAACAATGACATGCAGGTTAAGCCCTCCCTTTTGGGCTAGTCTCAGTGCTTCTTCGAGAAGCTGTTTCTTACGTGGCGGATAAAAGCCGCGTTCAGCCGGAATCTCATCACGGATCAACTCCCAAGTCGCTTCGAACCCACGAAAGAAGCGACGCACGTCTAACACGCTGGCAGGCCCTAACGCGTCACGTACAGAGGCCAACAAAATAATGCTGTGGCTGTCTTCAGCGAGGGATTTATCGGGTTCGAGCGCTGAGCCCGATGCGATGCATTTGAAAAGGTAGCCAAATCCCTCTTCGTTCCGAATGGCGAGCCCCAATCCCTCCAGTTTGTTTTGGAAATTCTTTCGCCTGTATAAGTTGTCGAAACCTGACGAATCCATCGAGTCTGCTTTGTCGCCCCAGATTGACTCGCTGATCAGATCGCGATGCACAGGGTGAGGCGCTCCGTTGCTGATACTAGCCAACATCTTCATCTCGATCGTCGTAAAGTAATCGGACTTGCCGTCGTACGATACGCACTTGTGTTCAAAATCAATCACTAAATCGCTAGGATCAAAGGTTTTGTAAGGAATCTCCGCCATCGCTCAGGCACCTCTCAGGCTGCTCTCAGTCTCCGTGTATATGCTTGTTGAGCACTTATAGATAAAAGTATCCCCAGGGTGACGCCAATCACCCTGGGGTACCGCAATCCTCCGCGGCAGGTACCCGTCTAGAAAGGGCTAGATGAATACCATACGCGCCACCATCGCTAATCGCGATGCCGAAGATAACTCGCTTATTATAAATCACTTAGAGTATCTGTCAATCGTAGAACGGCCAACCGTCGCACTGAGGAAGTCGACCCAAACTACGGGCTCATCGAATATCAGGCTAACGATACTCTTGCTCGACGCAGACGAAGATCATCGCAACAGTCTTGAAGCTTCGCTACGGAATGTGAGATACGAGGTTTTGGCTTATGAGCCGAGCTATCTGAAACAGTATGAGGACCTCAGTCTGCTCTTGGAGACGGTGGGGCTTATCATTTTCGATGTTACTGTCGCGTCGAGGGAGATATGGCAGCAATTGATTCGCGTCTGTCGGTACCGTGCACCGCATGGCATGCCGGTTCCAGTCATCTGCCCCACCAGGGTAGACCGAGGCCCCGGGTTTGAACAGTACCTGGAACGGCTGGAGGCGCAGCTCATTTATGAAAACTGAGCACACTGCCATATTGCGAGCCGTTAACTCGGTTCTATATCGGCACTCCCAATTGCGTCAACACGGCCCCATTCTGTTCATCACTCACCGGCTCTGGGTACCAGGAACCATCTGCACGGCTGGAGAAGAAGCTTTCAGTGTCGACCTCGGAATTCGCGGTAGAGAACTGCACTTTCCGTTCTCGCTCCAACTTCGCCTTATGGTCGATTACTTAGCACGACAACATTATGGACAGTCCGCCTCGCAACTGGCAGCCGGGATGAATTCTGACCCATTCTGTCGATATCACGCCGCCAACGAAAGAGGCAAAGTAGATCTACGTCGCTCAGTGAGCAGGGCCGCTACGAAGCAACAAGCGTTCCGTATTCGCAAACTAATGGGCAACGTATTCGTTGAAAATGGAATTACGCTATCCCCCGACAGAATCTTGGTGTCTGAAGCTAGTGACACAAATGAGACGCACTATCGACTTGTCGTCAGGCCGGTATGGCGACATATTTAGGAAGTCCCTTTGCCTGCCTCTCACCCTTGTTTTGCTTTTGGCGTGCCGATTGGCTATCGTCGGCCTCTCCGAGGCCAAAGGCCCCCCAAAGCTACTATCAGAACAGCTTCTTGAAGTTGTAATTCAAGGCCGGCCTAAGAACAACGTTCTACTTCGGGACAATCTGCAGACTCATCGGGGCGACTGAAAAAAAGAAGCTTCCGACCGCCGAAATCCTTAGGATGGCGCGTGGGCTAATTGCCGTTCCACTTGGGACGGTTGCAATCGCCGATCCTGTATTGGGAGTTGAGGCGTTTAGGACGACTTCTTTGGATGGATCACCGTCTAGCAGGATAGAAATCTGGACACTCTTTATATTCAATGGCGCTTGGTCAGTATGGGCCACATCCCAAAGAATATTGTGGGCGCTTCCCCTCGCCCAAGCTGTTCCGCCGGAGGGCTGCTCTAACTTAAATGGACCGCTTGACGCATCGATGAGGACGTGAACGTCGCTATAGTTAAATCTACCGAATCCGTTCCTCGCGGTAAGCCTGAAGGTCAGTATGCGATCCAACTGTGGCAACGTTTCTGCGGTAAATGTTTTGCTCGACGTCTGATCAACCAAGCTATCTAAAGCAGGAAAATATCGGGTCCCCGCAAGGTCGGGACGACGCGAACGGAAGAGTGGCCGCACTGTAGTGGCAGATGATCCCTCATCATTGGGAGGGGCCGGTGCCCCTAGATCATATTCCTCCCAAGCGAACTTGAGAGGTCGTGCGCTACTCATGGCCGGAATCAATACAAACGGTGTTCCCTTGGGGACGGTGAAATCGTGGCCAGCATCAACTGGGGGTACATCAAGACTCGGGATCGTCGTCTTTGCTGCGCAGTTTCCACCCGCCGCACTTGTATCCTGGACAAACGCTGCGATCTCAGCAAGGCTAGCCGCGTGGAAGTAAGGATCGCTGTCGGGCTGGACAGATTCTTGACCGCATAGGCCGGGACCGGTATAGCTCATGATAGTTGAGCCACTCCCGGGCTCGAAAGCCGTATCAGGATTGCGCCTACCACTGCCGCAAGCATCGGTTGTTCCGTTGAACGTGTGATTTGCACCAAACTGATGCCCAAACTCATGGGCGACGTAGTCAACGTCAAAGCCATCACCAGTCGGCGCGGACATGCCTGTTGTTGCCCGAGCCTTGAATCCAGCAACGCACGCGCTTTTCAACGTTGCTAAGCCGGCAGTGCCCGTTGCGAAGAGATGCCCAATGTCATAGTTCTTCTCGCCAATAACGCGGTCAATCGTAGTTTGTGCGGCGGCTATCGCCTTGTTTGCATCATTGTTGACGGCCGCGAATGGATCGGAACTGCGGTCGGCAAAAATCAATTGATCCTCGTTTCTTACCAGCACCAGCCGAATCCCGAGTTCGGACTCATAGATTTCATCGACGCGATTGATTGTCCGTTGTACCGCTCTGAGTGCCTGATCTTTCTTGCTGCCAAAGCCCTCTTTGTCGAAGACAGCATCAACATAAGCCGAATCCGCTGCTATTGCCGTACGATAGACGCGAATATATTTGTCCTTTAGGATATCTCCCGGCCCCATTGAGGGCCTTGCAATCGGCCTCTCTGCTGCGCTTGACTGGGAGGACGTGACGACGCAATCAAATTTCTTCCCACTTGCTGACGCGGACGCTTCGCGTGCGCGGGCCTGCTCCGAAAAATAGCTCAGATATGGTGTCGTTGGTGCTCCTCTGGATTTCTGGCTCTCAGGATCGATGTAAAAAGTTCCACTGCTAGATCGGACAATCGCGTGAAGCCCATCCGGAGCAATCTCGAACCGAGCACTCGCCGTCGAATCGCTTATCCCGATCCCCCGGTATGTAACGGATTGCATGCCCTCGGACCCTAGAGTACCTTCTGAGATTGGCGACTTCTCCACTCGAAAGGTAAGAAAGCCTCCAGCCGGAGTCGGAAGCGTAAGCCGAGTGCCCAACTCACCCACTCCAAACTCTTCGGGCGCTGACTGCAAAATTGTTCTTAGACTTGTGCGGTTCAGGGAAAAGAAACTGTGGGACGCTGATGTACTCACAGTATTTGAAAAAGTTCTAGGAATCGCAGTCATTTCATTGATTTTTGTCCAGACTTTATCCGAGGACCGCTGACCCGCGGCCGCCCCGCCCGCCACGCAGACGGCGATTGCTGAGATTCCACACCGCATAGTCAAAGAATATGCCCATCGCTCTATCATCGTTGAACGCTCTTATCGTTGAACGCTCCGGCTTTTTCGTGGGAGGTCGCTTGCTTAAATTTATATGAGAAACTAGCAAGGAGTGCCTGCAGTCCCACGTCCTTTGTGGTCGCAGCAATCTGTTGCAAGATACGCACGGCGCGAACCATATACTCGGGGTGGGTGTTCGGATCATTATCGAAATAATATGCGATCTTATTATGCGCGTAATCAAGCGCAAATCCCGGAGCATAGTACACATTGGGTTTTCCGTAACGAGAGACCAACTCGGCATTAACCATGTCGATCAGCATACTGACCATACCTCCTTCGCGTTTCTTATCCAGTGCTAGATTCTTCGCAAAGCTAAGGTCTGCAGCATACTCGCGATCTTTGGTCGTGCCAAGCTGTTCTAAAGTGGCATCGTTCGAAGAACCGACGTCCAGGGGTTCACCTGAAGGGAGGTCCGCCTCGCCGTCGCCGTTTATAACATGCCCAATCTCATGGCCAAGAATCCACATGTCGACTAAATCTAATCGCGCATCTAGGAAACCCTCGTATCCCAGCTCGCGAGCGGTAGGATAGGTTCCTTCAGGAGGCAGACCATGCATATATGCGAAGTTCCGCAGGAAGTCAGTGTCGCAGAGAATGACGCCATGCCGGCCGAAATATGCACAATTATCGACTAACGCTTCGCGGTATCGAGCCACAGCCGGTGGCAGGCGTGCTTCATCCTTAAACTTCGGTTTCAAGAAGTAAAAATTAAGATACCCGATCTTTACAAATCGGTTTACAGACCAAACCTTTCGATAGCTGGTCCTACTCAAGGTTGGAGCTAATACGCTATGGATCCACTCATCGGTGGGGGTCGCTAGTAGACTATTCGAAATCAGTTCGTCGACAATCGGAAAGTCGATTACCGTGCCACGACTCGGCTGCCCAAGCAGCGGCAATGTGGCACTTAGAAGCGAAATACAGATTAATGCGTACTGTCCTAACAAACGATATGAGACGTGGGACATGAGGGAATCTCGTCGTTCGAAAGTGCGGTTAAATTTCCGCTGCCGCGAAGTGCAAATGGGCAGCATAGTGTCACTAATCGGTTTCAATTCGCGAACGGGGCTTCAGAATGGTCTCCCCAACGTGAACGCTCCTGAACATCTACCCTTCTTCCACCGAGATGGAGATTATCTCCTAGACGAGAGCCCAGGGCAAGGTTCGGAAAAGATCGGAGTCGTCTAATGCTTTGGGTAGCGCACGACTCTTCACGTGGTTAGACATCAACACTTCGCGAACTTGGAGCACCACAAATCCGACAAATTTCTGCAGTAAGCGCTCCTTGTAACCCATTCAATTTATGGTGAGTTATGGAGATGGCTCCATTTGTCCCAAAACAGGTCAGGCCACTTATGGAAATCTGTTGAAATCAGGAGAAAATAGGTGCTTTGATTGATCATCGGCCGCTAGTGTTCGGTGCCTATTGATCCTTGTGGCTCTTTGGTGCTTTGACCGTTACAAAATCGACTTCCATGTAGCTGCCGTGTCAAGGACGTTTTTCGTTCGGTCTGAATTCTTCTGCTTGAGCCGCCCTGCGCCGGGCTTCCATCCGCACTCCGATAGGGCCTTTTGGTGATGCGGCCCTGGTGCATGTAGGCGTTCATCCTTCAGTAGGTGCTGCTATCTACATCGCGGCTTCGGCGTTGACGCGGTTCCCATCAACCCGGACCAGTCGAATTTTCGCAGTCACCCGAACGCGGCTTAAGCTTGGCTTCCATCCCGGTTCTTATTTTTCCTTCATCGGCGTTTTTCTAAGCCGTCTGCTCGATCCTGTACAGCGGTTCGTAAACCTCACGGGTACTCAGAGCCTGTGCAACAGCACGGCCAGCTTCCTGGCTACGGCGATCACCGCTCTTTTCTTGCCGTTCTTACCACCCCTTGAAGCCAGCTCCAGACCCCATCTTCGCAGTCGGCTGTCCTGGGCC
The DNA here is from genome assembly GCA_030775885.1 of Acidobacteriota bacterium. Classification (GTDB taxonomy): domain Bacteria; phylum Acidobacteriota; class Terriglobia; order Terriglobales; family Acidobacteriaceae; genus Edaphobacter. The sequence continues at coordinate 13,119 of JALYIG010000380.1, forward strand.
AGTGAACTGAGCATGTACTGCGAGCTCTGCACCAGCAGCCTGCGCAAGTGGCCGCTGCCAGCCTTCGTGATACCCAGTTGCGGCGCACTGTCACCCGACTCCGACTGTCGAGGCCGCAGGCCGAGACAGCTGCCG
>JALYIG010000381.1 GCA_030775885.1 Acidobacteriota bacterium
GTTGTTCCCTTGGTTGTTCGTAGTGGCTAGTTTGGATAACTTGCTCTGGTTGGCAATGTCGATGCCGCGTGTGCGCATCAGCTCGGCGAGGGCCGCCTGTGTATAGGCATTGGCTCGGACAACCCAAATGTCCGCCTCGGCTTCAAGAATCGGTGCGCTCCCCGGAGCAGCGGCTGATATTTGCTGGCCCATCTGGTCCGCCTCATTCAACTCGGCGTCTGCCAACGCGTCGATCTGAATAGCCCGTTTCATGGCGTCCTGAGCCTGTGCGTCCGTCAAGTCCGTCATATTGCGCACCGCAGGGGACGCGGTGTTTTGCCCCATTACAACGCCATAGACGTTCTGGAACTGGGGTGAGAGGGTTGCGATGTTACCCGCGTTCCGAGAAAGAAGAGTCGTTTCGAGTGCCTGCGATTGAGGGAGCGTAGCGCTCGAGACGTTTACAGTCCGGAACATATTGCTCATTTGTGTGAATCTGCTCTCGAACTGGACCACTGTGCTCTTGGCCTGATTGATCGCAGTAATCGGATACATGACCTGCTGCTCATATTTCATCGTGGTTTGTTCGGCGGTATTGATGTCTTTGAGCGGGGTTGCCATGTACTGGCTCATGAAGGACTGCATCTTCGATAGGGCTGCGAGGATTGCCGCTGTATCGATGCCAAATTGTCCGTGCGCGCGAGTCGGCAAGACGGCAAGGACGGCAAGTGACACGACTGCAGCTTTGAGCAGCGTGGGTCGGTACCACGGACGCTCCTCGGGCTGGACAGACTGGACGTCGGATAGTGGCCTGCCTGCTTCAGTCGTCGGACGCTGCTTTCGCGCCCAAAAGAATGGTTTGCGCAGCTTGGTTGGTTGTTTCTTCGGATCAGTCATAGCGGTTCTCCTTAGCGCGCTGTCAGCGCGCCATTGATCAGGCTGTTGATACCGGTGGTGGATGTGCTTCTTCGCTTGACCAGGACGTTCTCGTGGGCAATGCGGCCCGCCTCTTGGCGCAGCTCAGCAGCAAGCATCTTCTGCATGTAAGCTTGGCAGCGAAGGTTAGCGAGCTGCGCCTGTGCGGTGATGTAGGGGTTTGAACCGGGCGTGCTCAGCGCCACCTGGTTCTCCATTTGATCTGCAGTTTCGAGCAAAACGTCCTGGGCCTGATCCGCAATGAGTGTCGTCTTGAGGTTCTGCTGCCCCAGCGCGTCATCGATGTCCATCATGATCCGGTCCTGAGGAGAGGCCGACTTGGGCTGCGGGATTGCTCCAAAGGTCGTTGTAAAACTGGCTTGAAGCGATGGGATCTGCGTCGACAGCCTGCTATGCAGGATGGACTCGAATTGCTGCGGACCAGCCAACGTGGCGCTCGAGAACTTAGTGTTGAATAGCTGGTTCATTTGGCCACGGAAGCTCGAGATCGAATTCGACACAAATCCGCGCGCCTGGTTGAGCGCCGCCAGAGGCCACATGGTTGTCTGTTCGAGCGTTTGGACCTGTTGCGAGATCTGGCTGATGGCCTTGAGGGAGCCACCCATGTCGCTTTGTATCGAGCTGAAGATTTTTTGGAAGATATCCCCGAATTGCGCTTGCGCGCTGGTTGAGATCGTGAAGCAGCCGGCCGCCGTTAGCGTCGCGACCAGAATTCGGCGCTTCCAGCGAGAGGCCTTAGTTGCAGCGGGCTTCGATCGATCCATGGCATCTATTGGCTCTCCATTGAGGAGTCCACTATCCGTCTTCAATTCGTCATCTCGTCTCATTGGTTAATGCCTCCAAAACCTCTCCGGACCGCTCCTCTGGAAGGGGAGCCAACTGTGCGAGGCCGCGAGGGTATCGCTGCGCCAAGGCCTCATAGGCGGACAGCCTCGGTACGTCGTCATGGGTTCGCACCCACCACGTTCTGTATGTGCGCTCTCTTGGGTAAGTCGTAGTGATCCAGTAGTCGACAGGTGTTGGAGCGACGCGGATGATATGGGTGGACTCTGACTTCTCGCCCACCGCAATAAGAAACTCAGCGCTATATCCCTTCTTGGGCTGCGCGAATGCTTTGATCTGACTAATCGCGGTTTCGTTGAGGTGCAGGTGCTCGCGATGTGCCGTCATATCTCCGGGCTGCTTGCCAATGATCTTGGTACTGGCGTTCTTCGCGATACCGATGCCATGGGGATTCGGCTTGTCCCGAGTCCCGACTACCTGTTCAGGGTTTTGCCCGATCAGCCAGACACTCGCATACCGTTTGCGGGCAGTAAGAAATTCTTTTTCGACAGTCGCAGCGAGAATTGGGGTGTCCAGGACGATCTTGCACTCATCCATCATGCTTATGCTGGGTCGGCCGGTCATACCCGAAGTGCGATGAATGGATGCGTGTGCAATCTTGAGACTCATTGCACCTTCAAGTCGCGGATCATTCTTCAACTTCGCGATGTTGAAATAGAGCCAGGTATTGTCCAGAGGAACATTGGTCGGGCGGTCGAAGAGCTTCGCGTACGGGCCTTCGTCGACCCAAACTCGAAGTTTCGTTGCTGCCAAGCGAGCCATTTCGTTGATCTTTTGATTTCGGTCGCGGTCCTGCCAGTGGGCGAGTTCTGCGACCAGATCTCCAAAAAGAGGAATAGGGTTTGAAGCCTTTGCGCTGCATCGCTTGTAGGTCGAAGCGATCGCGTCAAGTAGCACGCTGTCCAGAAGGTCGATATCGAGGTCTGGTGGACTATTCTCACCCAGCATGTGTCGGGTGAGGTTCTTGAGGTAGGCGAGTTGGTCGTTCGAAGGACGGGATTCTCCCTTGGGAAGATCCCAGTCGTTGATGGTGGAATCGCTGTCAAGGGAAGCCTCGATCATTTGGCTACCCATCAACTCAATGAGCGGCCTGTACGAATCACCGCTCTCAATGATGGAGATCAGCGCATTACTGCGAGCTGCCATCAGCAGCACTTGTTGAGCTAGAAGAGTCTTCCCACCCCCTGTCGTTGCCATTAGCAATCCGTTCGCATCCGACAGATCCGGATCGAACATGGAGTATGGGATTAGTTGGCGATAAGGCGTCTCGAACAGCACGAGCGGGCTGCGACGTGTGCCAGTCCATGGCATCGCCACCGGGATCAGGTCAGCGACATTCGATGTCAGCATATCCTGCTCACGCTTGTCGGATTCGCCCATTCCCGGTAACGTTCCGAGAAAGATGCGTCGTTTCGCGATCGTCTCAAGAACGGCCTTTGAACCATTCATATGCGTGAAGCCGTTGAGCACCTCTTGAGTTCTGTTCGCGAGTTGACGCTCGGCCTGCTCAAGGTCTCCAAGAGTTGCCGCGGGCTGTGATGTACGAACAACTACGGACAAACTCAGCTTGGCTGTCTTGAGCGAGCTTGAGATTATGTCCCGTTGCACCTGAAGCAACTGCGCCTGCGCCACCTCCGCCTCGGGGTTTACCTTGAAATTGCCATTGGCATCCTTCTGGGCTGCCGTCATCTTCTGCAGGCGCTTTTTGTAACCTTTGAGGACCTTGACCTGGTCGGGCACCACAATCTGCCCGCTGAGGGCAACCGGGAATCCGAGCGTGGAGAACGTCTGCAGCATTCCGGGAAAGGTGGCGTCCGGAAGTTCTTTGAGACTTATGACCGAATACAGGTATCCATCGATATTCAAGTAGGTCTCAGTCTCGTTGAGGATGCTTGACTGGGTTGCCTGCTCGCGTGCGCTTCGATACCGCAGCATTTCCTCACCGGGGATATAAGCGCGGTGGTCGCGGCGAGTGGGATGTTGGGCGTGTTTCAGCTCTTCGAACAACTCTTGGGTAGAAAGGCGACGGGGCCCAAGGGCGGCCACTTCCATAGATCCTTCAACACCGCGGATAAGCGATTCGAACTCGGCAAGGTAGGTTTCATGTTCCCTGCGGGTGCGCTGAATCACTTTCTGCTGGCTAATCGTGAATCCGCCGAGCTTCCTGTTTTGTTCTGCCGAGTGGTATAGCTTGGCGTGGACCTTCGGGTCCCAAATCAGATAGATATGCAGACGGTTTTCGAAGTAGTATCCGTCTTGTTCCTTCTGCCTCCACATGTTGAGCCGATGCGCGTCGAGGGCCATGACCTCCGATTGCTCGGTGCGTTGCTGATCGACATAGTTGTCGAATAGCTCTCCGAGGTGTTCAGAGATTTCGTACCGGAATTGCACCCGCATGCTCACGTCAGGCACGCCTCGGAAGAGGGCTTCTAGTTTTGATTTCGACTCATTCCTATCGACGTCGGTCGCGAAGTAAGAGAGGACCCCCTTGAGCTCATAGCCAGCCACGAACGCTCCGTTCGTTCGCACCATGATGTTTTCGCCGGCAGGAAGATCACGAAGCGGAAACAACTCGCATACCGCCGGGACCTTCAGCTTCTTATCGTGCTCCGCATACGTCATTGGCATGGCGTCCTCCCGGCCTGGTGGCTCTCGTGTTCTGCGCCGAGGCCTCTTTCAGCGATGTCAGAGAGGGAGGCAATGCCTTCGTGGAAACGGGACGCGAAAACGATACTTGCGAATACCGCGCGTGCCGCCTCCGCATCCATTTGCAGGGAGACGCGCCCGTTCGATTGCGAAACGATCTTGGCTCTCATTCCTCACTCCTCCTCATCGGCGATGTAAGGTTGCGTCAAGTCTGAATCTCGCTCAAGTGCGCACCAGGCGTGCGGAGCAAAGAAAGACCGGATGAGATCGGTGAAATATCCCTTGGGGCGGCCGTACTTGAAGAGCATCAGGCAAGGCACAGCGAGTAGGGGCACGATAAATTCCATAAAAACGTTAAGGGGCAGGCCGAATATGCGTGCGCTGTCGCCGACGAAGTGAGCGAGGAGATTCATGACCGCCGCCAATGCGAGTACCAGGATCAGAT
>JALYIG010000382.1 GCA_030775885.1 Acidobacteriota bacterium
TCGCTGAGCAGGACGATGCGGTCACCCATCGCGAGAGTTAGAGGGATGGCATGGAATTTTGCAAATTTGAGCAAGCCTACGGGGAAGTCGCCGTCGGTGATGGTTTCGATGGTGCCGTCGGCGCGAACGATGAGCGGGGATAAGTGGCCTCCGTTCACCAACTCGATGTGCGCATTGCCGGTGTCCGAATGAACGTACTGGAGGACCGCCATGGTTACATATTTTTCCGACGGAGCGCGGTCACAGATGAAGGCGTTGAGCGACTGGACTACATCGACGAGGGAAAGCTTCATTCCTGCGCTGATTCCCACTTGCCCATGGAACATGCCCTGCACCATGGAGGCGAGCAGGGCGGCGGGGACGCCCTTTCCACAGACATCGGCTACGATGGCCACAAAGCCCGTGGGAGTTGGGATGACGTCATAGAAGTCTCCGCCGACGCCGGTGCAGGGTAGAGTGCGGGCGATGAGCTCGGCGTAAGGAAATTCCGGCAGGGTGCGCGGAATGATTTGACTCTGAATGGAAGCGGCGATCTCAAGTTCTTTTCGGAGCAGGGCGGACTCACGCTCCATCTCGAGCAGGCGTAGATTTTCGATGAGGGTCGCGGCCTGACGGGCGATGGCGTTGAGGATGTCTTTGCCGGTGCGGCTGAAATCGCGGCCCCCGGAATGGCTGTCGAGGTAGAGCAGACCGAGCAGGCGCGCGGGACTTTCGCAGCGCAGCGGGATGACAATGACGCTGCGGATGTCATTGATCATTAGGCTGTCACGGCCCTGGGCGATTTCGTCGGTGGTATCGGAGATGATGAAGTCGAGCTGAGATTTTGCCGCATCGCGCAGGACGGAGTAGGAAATTGCGGGTTGCTCGAAGATGGCCCGGCCGTCCTGATCCTGGCCGCACGCCAGATGAAAAACGTCGACGCTCTCACCAAGAAAGACGAAGCCACGCTCTGCTCGAGTGAGGCGAATGGTGTATTCGAGCATGGTGCGGAGTACGTCTTTGACGGCGCCGATGGCGCTGAGGCTCTGCGCAGCCTTGAGAAAGAGAGACAGTTTTTCCAGGTCGTTTTCGGATGAAACGCTGGCGCTGGTTAGCTGGGCGATCAAGGTCCGGGTGGTGGCTTCGTCGTCATCCTCAAACAACAGGACATCACCGGAGGAGCCCAAGGTGATCGCATCCTGCGACCGGAGATGCGCGGTGGTTATCTTGACCCCGTTGAGGAAGGTTCCATGCCGACTGTTCGCATCGTGGATCAAGTATCCATCGGCGTCGCGGTCGATGGAGGCGTGTTCGCGGGAGATCTGGGGATTGGGGAGGCGGAGATTGCGATCCGTGCCGCGGCCGATGGTAAATGGAAGGCTTTCGAGCGGGATGACCCGGCTGCTCCCGTTCGTGCTGAGGACGAGTCGAGCGCTCGAATTGGCAGGGCTGCCCATGGGTGCTGACAGGAGGATACGACATTGACGACGACGCTCGTCGTCGCATCGGATTTTGGTTGCGCTACTTTATGTGGAACATCGCCATGGCTTCAATCTCTACCAGCAGTTCGGGGCGGCAGAGTTTGGCCTCGATGCCGGTGGAAGCGGGGAAGGGGTTCAACCCTTGTTCGGCGAAGAATTCGTTGCGCCCAAGATTGAAATCCGTGTAATCGCGATCAATGTCGCGCAGGAAGCAGCGGGTGCGGACGATATCTTTCCAGGTGACGCCTTCGGCGGCGAGGAGTCCGGTGATGTTATCGAAGGTCTTGCGCAGTTGGGCACGAAAGTCGCCCATGTGAACCGTCTCCCCGGTCTTATCGATGCTTGCGGTCCTCGAGATGAAGAGCGTGATGACGCCGTTGGCCTCGACTCGCAGGCCGCGGGAGAATGCGCTTCCGTAGTCGTATGCTTCATCCAGCACGTTCAGGGCTGGTGATGGCGCGACGTGTACTCCCACGCGCCGGGGGCGGGAGATGCGGCCATTGACGATGATGGGTAGAGCAGATCTTCTGCGCGCCGGCGCGGGCGTGGATCGGCTTCTTTGCAAATGCTTCGGGCAGCGTATCCAGAGCAAAGGAGCGGGCGGTGAACTCCTCTTCCCCGTGCGGTTCCTGTGGCCAGAAGCGCGGACATCATCGCGGTCAATCAACTGTTTGCCAAGGGGCCCCGGCGCGTCTCGCAACACGCTCAATTTCCTTTCACTGGGGGGCCAGGCGTTCGCCACGGTATGTGGTAGACGAGGTCAGACGAGAGGCAGGATCGGATTCATCCTGGGGAAGTTATAGGTGTAGACAACCAGAAGTCGGGAAAGTTTCGTCGCCGCTTCAGAGCAGCCAGCTTCCACTGATTTTCTGAACGTGAATTCAGATGATGCCGAGTGGATACCCACTACAACCACACACGCCAACCACTACTCCAACGAAAGAAATTGCAATTGGAGCTTAATACTGCGTCCCGTGACTTGCGGTCGCGTGGTTTTACTGGAGTGCCTCAAAGATTGCTGCGATGCCCTGACCTCCGCCGATACACATCGTAACCAAGGCATAGTGACCTCCGACCCTGCGCAGTTCATGGAGCGCTTTTACCGTCAGAATCGCCCCCGTAGCTCCCAGGGGATGGCCCAGCGAGATTCCGCTGCCGTTGGGATTGGTCTTGGCGGAAGGGAAGCCCAGATCGTTAAAAACCGCCAAGGCCTGAGCGGCAAAGGCTTCGTTCACTTCGATGACGTCCATCTGATCAACCGTCAGTCCGGTTCGTTCAAATACATTTCTGCATGCTGAAATGGGTCCGATTCCCATGTAGCCCGGTTCCACGCCGGTGACTGCGTAGTCGACCAGCCTTGCCATAGGCTTCAGACCACGCTGCTCCGCCGCCTGTCGATCCATCAAAGTCAGGGCGGCAGCGCCATCGTTAATACTGGAGGAGTTACCGGCGGTTACAGTGCCATCTTTATCGAACGCCGGCTTCAGCTTGGCAAGATTTTCCAGCGTCGCGTCCGACCGGGGCGATTCGTCCGTGGCGAAAGGTGCCATGCCGCCTTTTACCTTGATCTGGATGGGTACAATCTGTTCGGTGAACCGGCCGCTCTGGATCGCCTCCGTGGCGCGTCGATGGCTCTCCACCGCCAACGCATCCTGACACTGCCGTGAGATATTCCATTTGTGGGCGACATTTTCAGCAGTGACTCCCATGTGTACTCCGTCAAACGGGTCCGTCAGTACGCCCACCATTACGTCCACTGCCGACGTATCGTTCATGCGGGCTCCCCATCGCATATTGGGAAGCCAATAGGGAGCTCGACTCATCGATTCCGCGCCTCCGCAAACTGCGGCCAGGGCGTCTCCATGAATAATCGTTTGGGCGGCGATAAGGATCGCCGACAGGCCACTGCCGCAGAGACGGTTAAGCGTGAGGGCGGAGGTCTCAACGGGCAACCCGGCATCCAATGCCGCAACCCGCGCAAGATACATATCTCTGGCATCGGTGTGGATCACATTGCCGAAGACCGAGGCGCCGAATTCGGTTGGAGCAAGTTCCGAGCGTCGTACGGCTTCGCGTACGACCGTCGCTGCCAATACTGTGGGTGGAATGTCTTTCAGTGAGCCGCCGTACTTGCCAACGGCGGTGCGCACTGCGCTTAGAATTACAACTTCCCGGTTCAGCATTTCAACTCCTCCAGTTACGCAACACATAGTCAAAAAATGCGATCTGTGCGATCAGAAGCCTGGTCTTGGACCCTTTCATCGTTTATCCCGTCTCGTTCGACCGAACGCGGTGATTCACATTACGAGACTGACAACTTGGCGATCACTCGATTTCCGCCCCGACATTTGCCAAGCTAGACCGATTCGTCAGCCCTTTTCAATGCGTCCTCGGACGTCTCCTTTTTCTCTAAGAGGGCGGCTCAATCGTAACGGCAACCCGAACACGTTCGGCCGCCAGGGGATCGAGGACATTTCAATCAGAGTCCAGCATCGCTCTTGCAAATGAACATCCTTAACCATATGCCGTGTATCAGCATGGAGATGTAAGCGACCACACACAAGTGCATCGAACGCAAAACAAAATTCGGTTAACTGTCACTCCGACGACTAGACGGCGACTGCATTCCTTTCCGCCGACCTACCTGCGCTGTGCCTGGGACGGATCGCTTCGTTTCTTGTGAACGACAGGTTTGTTCATCCCAGCGGCGATGCGGTTCTAAAGTCAGTACGTGGGGCTTGTCGCACACTCCTCTCGTGTCCTGGAAGGCGAGAATTTCCGGCAAGAAAGGTCTGATATCCGGCAATCATTATGCCGCGTGTAGGAGAGCGGCTACCGCCGATTGGACAAACTCTGCCGGATCGCGCAACGCCAGGTTAGTGTCCACATCGAACTGGGACGATAGATCGCCATCTCTTCGCACAATGCGCAGAATGAACGCATCGGGCCATCTCCTATAGATCTCCGCAGCGATCAATGAGCGGCGAATTGCAGATTCCAACGTGTGACAGAGGACTACCAGATCAAACATCTCCCTACGCTGGTGCAAGTCCAGTTCGGACGAAAGGCAGCAAGTCACGCTTGCACCTGTGAGTGCGAGGGTTATGGCGTGGCTTTCGAGGAGTTGAATGTCCTCACCAATCAGCAATATTGTGTCCATCTCCGGTCTCCTTCCCTGCCCGGCGGCTGAGCGGTAGCAACTCAGCCTGGGTTTTTGAAATCTGGGTTTTGGAACTGTCATTGACTTCGGCGGAGGTCCGCTTCGTTACACCCGGACCGTCGCTGCTCGGCCAGTCTCCGGAGTCGTTGGAAGTGAAAAGTACGCCGGGTCTTGCTTGACGCACTGTGACCGCCATCACACCACTTATGGCCATGCTGGGCAGACTATTGACGCCGGGTGCGTCCAGGCCTTTCTCCAGTCGGAGGCGAAGTCCGATATGGCACCCACGGAAAAGGGCCGATGCCCAGAGCAAGACGTTGGTTAACGAGGCGGGAGGAACAAATATGATGGCGCGAATAGCACTTGTAACAGGAGGCACACGAGGGATTGGGGCCGAGATCAGTCGGGCATTGCAAACGGCGGGCCGTACGGTGATCGCTTGCTATGTCAGCAATGATGAGGCCGCGAGCGAGTTTTCGCAACAAACGAACATCCGCGTCAGCAAGTTCGATGTGAGCAACTTCGATTCCTGCAAGCAAGCGGTCGAGAAGATCACAGCGGAAGTTGGCACGATTGAAATACTCGTGAATAATGCGGGGATCACGCGCGATGGCACGCTGTTGAAGATGAATCGCGAGATGTGGGATGCCGTGCTCGATACTAACCTTGGCTCCTGTTACAACCTCTGCAGGCTGACCTTTGAACAAATGCGGGAGAAGAAGTTCGGCCGGATCGTCAATATCGGCAGTATGAATGGACAGGCTGGTCAGTATGGCCAGGTGAACTACGCCGCGGCGAAGTCCGGAATTCACGGATTTACCAAGGCCCTGGCGCAGGAGGGCGCGCGTTTCGGCATCACTGTAAACGCGATTGCTCCGGGTTATATCGATACCGAAATGGTGCGTGCCGTGCCGCCCGACGTGTTGCAAAAGATTATTGCGCGCATACCTGCGGGACGTCTCGGTACACCTGGCGATATTGCTCGCGGAGTCGCATTCTTGACCTCGGATGAGAGCGACTTTGTCACTGGGTCTACGCTCTCCATCAATGGTGGCCAACATATGTACTAAGTCGGCGTCGATTGAAGGATGCTAGGTCCCTATGACTACGCCGCCGTCAATCGACAGGACCGTCCCATGAACAAAACTAGCTTGGTCGGATGCTAGCCAGACGTAAGCGTTGGCCACATCCTCAGGTGTTCCCAGGCGACCGACTGGAGTGCGAAGCAGCATCTTCTCGAGCACATGTGGGGGCATGGACTTCACCATCTCGGTCGCGATGAAGCCGGGAGCGACCGCATTGACACGGATGTTGTACTTGCCGAGTTCGCGCGCCCAGGTCCGTGTCATCCCGATGACGCCTGCTTTCGAGGCCACGTAGTTGGTTTGCCCAAAGTTTCCTTGCAGTCCTACTACGGAGGAAGCGTTGAGAATCACTCCGCCCCCTCGACGAATCATGTGCGGCACCGCGGCACGCGTGGCCAGGAATACTCCCTTCAGGTTGACGTCGATAACCGCGTCCCAAGAGTCTTCCGACATGCCCGTCATAGCACCTGTACCGTTCATCTTGATAAGCAGCGCATCGCGCACGATGCCAGCGTTATTGACCAGGACGTCGATACCGCCCCACTTATCGACAACTTTTTGCAGCGCGTCCTCCGCGCCCGCTGAATCGGTGACGTTGACCACCTGAAACAGCGCTTCTCCGCCGGCTTCTCTCACATCAGCCTCAAACGCTTCGGCTGCCTTATCCGATACGTCCCAGCCTGAGACACATGCTCCTTCTCTTGCAAAAGCGATAGAGGTGGCCCGGCCAATTCCTGCTGCTGCGCCCGTTACGATGACAACCTTGCCCGTGAAACTCCGATCTGTCATGCATGTACCTCGCGACTCTTCAGGAAATTGACCGATTGTGCATCAACGACCCGTAAGTGACCCTACCTTAACAGTCTTATTGCTGCAGCGCAATACCTCTTGCAGCATTACCGCTGTGATCGCGGCTACTTGTTTCAGATCGAAATCCTTGCGTGTTGCCTCCTGGCCCGGCAACGTCCATGGCGAGATTCGCGGACCCTGACGGCAGGACGGGGACCTATTTCTTCTTTTTCGGCGCCTTTTTCGATGCGATCGACGAGACGAGCGCCTCTAGTTCCGCCACTCTCTGCTTCAATTCGTCCACTTCTCCTGCCGCGGGGGTCTTTACTTTGGAGGATCGTTTCTCGGCCGGAGGTGCTTCCGGTTGAGATTCCGCAACACTTGTCGTCCCATCCCTGCGCTGCAGGAACTCGAACGGATTCAGCGGCGGGGCCATCGCCCGATACGTGTTCTGATAGATATCCAGCATGTTTTTCATGTATTTGAGTGCGCTCTCCTGGCTCGCTCGCCCGGAGGCGATCACCATCTGGCGCAATACATCGATAGGGAAGTTGGAGTCTGGCGCTTTGGCGTCTTCCACGATGATCTGAGTCAGGATCAGACGCGTAATGTCTTCGCCTGTTGCCGCGTCGACTACACGGACGTCGTCTCCGGATTGCAGCATTTTCGCGACCTCATCGAGGTTCACGTAGCGGCTGTTGGTGGAATCGTACAGGCGGCGGTTCTCGTACTTCTTGATAAGAATGGTCTTCGGTTCCATATCGTTAATTCTGATAGTACCCCTTGACAAGCTTCCTGGAGAGCGTAACATTGAAACATGCTGCAACGCAGCACGTCTTGCAACATAGACGAAGTCCATAGGAGGACGATATGACACCCAAGAGAGCTACCAAACCAGTATCGACTGCTGCAGCAGAAAAGACGGAGATCGTGGACACCATGGCAAACCTTTACACCAATGGTGTTGAGCGCATCGCCGAAGTGCAGAAGCAGAGCATCGACCTTGCCGTAAAACAGAACGCCGACCTGATTGATGCATGGAAAAAGATTGCCCAAGCGGTGCCCGGCGCACCTGGCCTGTTCCTGTTCGATCTGGCAGCCAATGCTTTCGATCGCCTAGCGAATACCCAAAAGGGTGCGATTGACCTGGTCGTTGAGCAGAGCCATGCACTGGCTGGCCTGGTGAAGGAACGCACCGCTGCAGTCACGGAAGCATTCGAAAGCGTTCCCGAACTAATGAAGCAGACGGTGGATCAGTCTGTTGCAGCGCAGAAAAAGGCTTTGGACTATTCCGCAGCGCAGACTAAGGCAGCCTTCGCAAGCGCCAACGAGCAGTTTGGCCTGGCAGGTACTCCTGCCAAAGCGGCTGTCGAATCGTTCCAGCGCGGTGTGGATAGCCTGATCGCATCACAGAAGGACCTGCTGGATCTCGCCGCGAAGCCATTTGCAACGGTGAACTAAGCAGCGTCGCCAATCCCGATGGCCCGGAGTCATGTTCTCGCGTTCAATTCGCGAGACATGCGACCGGGCCGTCGTTGGGTGTAACCTTTGTGTGATTCGCAGGATGGAGTAAATGATGAGCGAAAGTCAAACCAATGGCTCGAAACCGTACGATCCTCTCGAGCCGTTTCGTGGAATGAGAGATGCTTACCTTGATGCCATGGCGAAAACCATGGTCGAGGCCGTGAACAGCGAAGCCTATGCCCAGGCAAGTGGAGCAATGCTGGACAACTCTCTGACCATGTCGGCGCCTTTCCGCGAGGCGTTTGAGAAGTCCATGCTGCAGGTTCTACAGCAACTTTCGCTTCCTTCCCGCCAGGATATTGTTGTGTTGGCCGAGCGCTTCACCAATCTTGAGATGCGTCTCGACGATATGGATGCCGCTCTGGATGGGTTTGAAAGCAAGATCCAGAAGTCCATGCTGCCTGTTCTGCAGCAGCAGCTTCTGCTCACCGAGGGTTTCACCAAGCTGGCTGCACGTCTCGATGTGGCGAATATCGCGGCCAAAACTGCGTCGGCACAGCCGATTGTCGCGAGAGCGAAGACAGTCGTGGCGACTCCAGTGGTCAGGAAAGCTCGCGTACTTACGAAAAAGCGTGCACCGGCGGGCAAACAGGTCACATCGGCTAAGAGTGCAGTATCGCGAAAAGGAGCTAGCTAGTCATGATGGAAGCTTCGGTTGTGACAGATCAGATCGCGCTCTTTGAAGAGCGCATGCGGACTCTCAACAAAGTAATTACCACGAAGGCCGCAATTGCACAGACGCCCAAACAACTTGTCTGGACCCTTAACAAGGCGAAGCTCTATCGGTACATTCCCGTGGTTCCGAAGGAGCAGCGCCATCCAGTTCCGCTGCTGCTGATTTTCGCGCTAATGAACCGGCCCTCGATCCTCGATCTGCGCCCTGGGCACAGCTTTGTTGAGTTCATGGTGAATCGAGGCTACGATGTGTTTCTGCTGGATTGGGGTGTTCCTGGGCCTGAAGACAAGAACCTGAAGTTCGACGACTACACGATGGAGTACATGCCGCGTGCCATTCGCAAGGTTAAGTCGATCTCGGGCTCGGAAGAATTCAGCTTACTGGGTTGGTGCATCGGCGCTATTCTCACGACCATCTATGCCGCTTTGAGGCCTGATGAAGGGCTGCGAAACCTGCTGCTGCTGACTGCCCCACTGGATTTCTCCAACAAGAAGAACCTTACGTTTGCCCGCTGGACAGACGAGAAATATTTCGATATTGAAAAAGTACTGGCGGCCTTCGGCAACATGCCGGGCGAGATGATCGACTACGGAGCCAAGGCGCTGAAGCCGGTGGAGAATTACATCGGCAACTACCTGAAGTTGTGGGACAACCTGGACAATCCGCAGGTGGTTGAGGCCTGGCATTCCATGAATACGTGGGTCACGGACAACATTCCCCTGGCCGGAGGAGCGTTTCGCCAGCTTATCGTTGACCTGTATCGCAACGATCGCCTGATGAAAGGCGAACTTATGATCGCCGGCCAGCGTGTCGACTTGAAACGGTTGCGGGCCAATCTGCTGACAGTCATAGCGCAGGCAGATCACATCACGCCGGCGTGCCAGTCGGAGTCTATTCTCGCAAAGGTGGGGAGCAACGACAAAGAAGTTTACCGTACCCTCGGAGGGCACATCGGCATGATGGCGGGGAGTGGCGCAAACAAACATACCTGGCCGCACATCGATACGTGGCTCGGTGGCCGCTCCGACTAAACGTTTGCGATCTGAGACTCGCATTTGGAAGCGTGCTTGCAGGCTCTGCACTCTGGATTGATGGCTGGTTGCATGTCATCGGCACCGCAGGTCATCGCACCGCCACAACCAAGGTCTGTCGGGCTCCTACCTCCACCCGTAACTTCCCACTATTCAGCGTTACCTCGGCAGCTTTCCCCCACAGAAGCTCCGTTCCCCGACACCCTTCCAGCCCAGTATTCTCTGTCGGGATTTCAATTTTTTGAGGTTTGAAACCGTTATTTATAACCACTAGCACCCTCTGCCTCTCAGCGGAGCACCCGTCGCTCAGCTCACTCCCGCGGACAAACGCCATGACGCCACCTGTTGCCTTTACTATCTGCTCCTCCCCGCTCAGCAACTCTGTCCGCGAAGCTCTGAGTTTCAGCAGGCTTTTTACCCAGGCAAACATTTCCTCCTGTTCAGGAGAGCGCCCGGCGGCCGTAAAGGCATTCGCTCGACCCGCAAAGCCTCCCGGAAAATCTCTGCGGTTATCCGGGTCTTCTGCGCCCCGCATAGCAATCTCATCCCCCGAATAAAGCTGCGGCATCCCCCGCATGGTTGTCAGCGTCACGAAGGCCTGCTTCAGCCTCTCCACCGTAGCCCCTGGCTCCCCCAGAAATCGCGTCGTATCGTGGTTGCCCAGAAAAGGAACAAGC
>JALYIG010000383.1 GCA_030775885.1 Acidobacteriota bacterium
GCCATCCCCTCCTCCAGGAAGAAGAGATGCTTGATCGGCTTACCGGGAATTCGATCTCATGCCCGACCTTGAATGCGACCGACTTCAGATGCAGGCGGTCGATCAACTCGGAGTCAAAAGACTGCAACAGAGTGTTGGCGTACTTTACTTCGGGCATTCAACACCTCACGATTTCCGACCTAAACCTCACAGTATGTGCGAAGTCGAACGAAGAAGATGTTCAATTTAGTACGCTCTCGAACACACATAGACCGCTGCCACTGAAACAATCAGAAGTGTCCAAAGAACCGATGGACTCGCGCTTCGACTCCTAATTCGCAGGACAACTGTTCAACATGTGGAGGCTCAGACCTTGGCACACAAAATATCGATAGTTGATTTTGCATCCTCCGCCGACTCTTCTGCCTATTCTACGGAAGACGCACCTGTGGGGCTCGCGTCAGGGTTTACGGTTTCAGCGGGCATGGATAAGGACTTTGTACTCAGCGCGGCAAATAGCTTGCAGGCTCTCCTTTGTTTGAGCCACCTTATGACTGCGCAAGCAGACGATCCTGCCAAGGTTCGCCGATATGCCCACCTCGTCGAACAGAGGTTGCGA
Organism: Acidobacteriota bacterium; assembly: GCA_030775885.1. Classification (GTDB taxonomy): domain Bacteria; phylum Acidobacteriota; class Terriglobia; order Terriglobales; family Acidobacteriaceae; genus Edaphobacter. The sequence goes on from JALYIG010000383.1 coordinate 599, forward strand.
GAGATGGGCAAGCTAATATGCCCGATGCTCTGGATTTCCGCATAGGGAAAAGCTACATACCTGGCCTGGTAGCATCCGTCTATTTGCGGTACTCCATGTGAATCGAGAATTCGCTCCCTCTGCTTTGGTGCTTGCGTTGCTTATCACCGATATGTTCCGCGTGTGTCCCTAAATTGAAATCATTCAATCTAGGGCGCTGCGCCAGCTTCTTCGTTACCGAGGGGTAACGAGATTTTGAAGATTGTTCCGGTCCTTCCGGGGCGGACGCTACTACGTACGCGGATCACTCCACGGTGTCGCTCGATGATTCTCTTAGAAAGCGCCAACCCGAGTCCCGTACCCCGGTCCGCTTTGGTCGTGAAGAAAGGCTGAAAGATTGCCTCCCCTTGGTCAGGGGGGATGCCATGACCGTTATCAGCAATCACGAACTCGACTTTACCTTCCCGTCTTCGCAAACGCAGACGAAGAACGCCATTCGGGGGCAAAGCGTCCAACGCATTGACGATGAGGTTCGATACAACCTGGAGCATCTCTCCGGTATAAACCTCTGCCACTAGGCCATCCGGGAACTCGGGCACTAAGTGGATCCTTTTTTGCTCGATAGTTTGCTGATGGATTCGAATGGCGGCCTCTGCTACGACAACAAGATCCATGGGTATCGGCTTCGGCGTAGGCTGTGCAAATCCTAATGTATTCTTGGAGATATGGCTCAGAGTAGCCATCTGCTCTTTGGCCAAGAGCATGTATTTCCGAACTTTTTCCGGGTCTTCCGCCTCATGCATCGCCAGGTATGTGAGGTGTCTCAGAGCCTCCAGAGGATTCCTGATTTCGTGCATGACCTCGAGGGCTAGGCAGCCAGCAATCGCTCGTTCTTCCGATCTTTGCAGGGCCCTCGCTGTGAGCGACAAGCGCTCCTCACATATTCGTAGCCGTTCGATAGCCGACGCTAAGTCACTGTGACTATATAGGTTCGAATTGGCACCCATAGCTCTCTCCGAGGATGTTTCGCTGGAGAGACGCCAGATCGACGTTGCGAACGGGGTTTTCCCCGCAGCCCAGTTGATTCACAAACCATGAAATGAGATGCCTCGAGCATTCGCTATGTCTCCTACCGAGCATAACTATCCGTCGACTAGGATTGTCAATACCCTGTGGCTGGCGGTGTCGTTCGACTCGCTCGGAATTCACGATCCAAAATTAGCCTGAGCTGGCTCGACAAGCATTCTTAGGCAATCAGAGACGCTAAGATTGTCCAAAATATCGCCTCATAGCGAGTTATGTAATCTTTTAGACCAAGCAGAAGGCCGGCTTGCGGCTAAGATGTTGTGACAGCCAATCCGCCGTCGTTTCCGAGACGCCATCCGTTGGTTGGCGTTATTTTTGCGAACTGAGGCACGTGCAAAGGACGCAAAATGGACAGTCATACCACAAATCTTTTTCTATCCTCACTGTCACCGGCCAACTATGAAATCCTGGCCTCAGGTTCGACGTCTGTTGAATTGCCTCTTCATACTGTCCTGTATGAAGAAGAGCGCACCCCTCGTTATGCGTACTTCCTCACCGTCGGCCTGGCATCCACCGTCACACCGATGTCTAACGGCGAATCGGTGGAGGTGGGTTTCACCGGACACGAGGGCGTTGTTGGCGGTCTGCACCTCCTAGGCCCAGCTC
>JALYIG010000384.1 GCA_030775885.1 Acidobacteriota bacterium
ATCCGAATGAGTTCTGGAGCGATAAGAACATGGAAACGAAGACCATATCAGAATTGGTACAGGGCGATTTTGGGTGGCTGAAGGCTACGCTGCGTGGGCTGGTCGAGGTGGAGTCGCCCAGCGACGATAAGGCAGCGGTGGATGCTGCGGTTGGGATGGTCGCCGAGCTGGCTGCCGGCGTCGGTGGAAAGGCCAAGCTGCACAAGCAGAAGGAGTTCGGCGATGTGCTGGAGGTGCGGTTCGGAGCGGCTCGAAGCGCGCGCAAGCCGATCCTGCTGCTCGGGCATCTGGACACGGTCTGGCCTCTGGGGACACTGGCGAAAATGCCCTGGCGGGAGCAGGATGGTCGCTTTTGGGGTCCCGGCGTGCTGGATATGAAATCCGGAGTGGTGATGGCTCTGGCGGCAATGCGCATGCTGGGTGAAATGGGGGTTCGGAGACCGGTCACACTGTTGCTGAATAGCGACGAGGAGGTGGGCAGTCCGGTTTCACGGCCAATTACGGAGCGGCTGGCGCTGGGCGCGGAAGCGGTCTTGGTGCTGGAGCCCGCTCAAGGATTGGCGTGCAAGACGGCGCGCAAGGGGGTCGGCGAATACAGGTTGCAGGTGACGGGAGTAGCGTCGCACAGTGGAGTGGATTTCGAGCGCGGCCATTCAGCGGTGTTGGAGCTGTCGCGGCTGATCGAGAAGGTTGCTGATTTCACCGACCTGCGCGTGGGACGAACGGTGAATCCAGGTGTGATCGGCGGCGGAACGCGGTCGAACGTGATTGCGGGGCAGGCATGGGCCGAGGTCGACGTGCGGATTGCGAAGGCCAGCGACGCGGCCAAGGTTGAGAAGCTGTTTCGGGGGCTGCACTGCGAAGACCTGGGCTGCTCGCTGGAGATTACAGGCGGGCTGAATCGTCCGCCGATGGAGCGCAAGCCAGGGACGGTGGCTCTATACAAGCAGGCGAAGAAACTGGCAGGCGAGTTGGGATTTGTACTGGATGAGGCGGCGACGGGCGGCGGTTCGGACGGCAACTTCACGGCCGCGCTTGGAGTACCGACGCTGGATGGGCTTGGCGCGGTGGGCGAAGGCGCACATGCGGCGCATGAGTCAGTGGTGATCGAACATCTGGTGCCGCGAACGGCCCTGCTGGCCGCACTGATCGCAAGCCTATAGAGGCTAGTTGCCCCGTTTCCGACCAACGGGAGGACCACGGCGAAGCCAGTTACAAGTCACGAAGTGACCGCCCGCCGCGCAGGCGGCCCGTCCGGCAGGACATCGCCTTCAGCGACAGCCCGGCTATTTCAAATAGGCCCGAACCAAGTCGATCATATCTTCGGCCAGTTCCTGCGGCTGCGCCAGGCTCTTGTCGGTTGGCAGCAGGTGCAGGCGGATGTGGTCCTCGAGCACCTCGGCCATCAGGCTGTTGATGCCGCCGCGCACATTGGCGAGCAGCATCAGAATGTCGGCGCAGTCGTCGTCGCCAGTCGTGAGTGAGCGCTCGATGGACTCGACCTGCCCGCGGATGCGCTTGATGCGGGCGACCAGCTTCTGCTTCTCTTTGTCGATGTGCGACATATCGTTGCACCGACTATATCCCAGGGGGATATGTTTGCCAAAGGGCGAACCATTCCGGTCCAACTTTCGTGAGATCTTGGAGGTCTGCAGTCAGCGCAGCACTGCGACCCGTTCTGCTTCCTCCAACAGCGGCGTCGCCTCCTGCTCTAGACCGAGCAGAAGGCCCTGGAACTGCGCCATGGTTTCGGCGTGGTGTGCCTCGACGAATTCCCTGGCGTCCACGACAGTCGCTTCAGGGAAAAACCTACGGTACAGTTCCATCCGTTGCGACTCGGCCGCCTCGCCCATGTAGAGCTTGTAGTCGATGCGGCCCGGGCGAAGAAGGGCCGGATCCAGCGCCTCAATGCGGTTGGTGGTCATGACGAACACTACGTTCTCCGGCGCGTGAAAGCCATCGAGCACATTGAGCAGCCCAGACAGCGTGACGCCGAAGCTGTTCGCTGACGGATTCTTCTCGCTGCCGTTTGCGGCCGACTCTTTCTGCTGCTCGGCGGCAGCATCCGCGCGACGGTTGCCGGTACGCATGCAGTCGATGTCCTCGAACAGAATCATCGAGTCTTCCGGCACGTCGTTCATCGCGGACTTGAGCGAGCGGTCGGTGAACTCGGTCAAATTCATGATGTAGATCGACATGCCGAACCTGGCAGACAGCCCCGACACCAGCGACGTCTTGCCCGTTCCGGGTGGCCCGTACAACAGGTAGCCGCGGTGGTATGGCACGCCAAGCTGACGGTAGCGAGCCCGCGATCCCTTGAAGCGCTCCATATCCTGGACGAGGTGTTCTTTCTCGCCGGGCTTCAGGATCACGGACTCAAGCAGACGCGGGTAGTAGGCCGAGACGTAGGTCCAGCAGTCGTCCCACACGTAAAGGTGGGGCGTGGTGCGAGCGTGCTTCTGGTGGCACGCAGCTACCTCGTCCACAAACTGGCGCAGGAAGGCCTGCTGCCGTCCGACGGTGCGGAAGGTGAGCGACTCCAAACGTCGCTGGCTGTAGCCTTTGGTCTCCTCGGTGCGGTAGAGCCAGACCCAGAAGGGTCGGCCGTGATACCAGAAGAGGTGGCATCCCGGAGCAGGAATCAGCGCCATGTGCTGGCCGCGAAGCGTGGTGTCGAGGTCAACGCGACGGACTCGCTTCAGGAACTCCTGCTCGAGGAACCACTCCTTCACCCACTGGAAGGCTACGTCATCGTCCTTGACGGTGATCATCATGGTGGTCTGCTGGACGATCCACCCCCACACGCGCACCGGCAACTGGCGCAGGAAGACGCCAACGCTGCCGATGATCATCAGCAACAGGCCGCCCGAGGCGAACTGGTTCTGGCTGCTTAGAAGATGCTTCACAAACGGGAACATGGCAAGGCTTTCTAACCGGCAAGGGCCGGAGCGGGGGCATGACTTCCGATGACGGAAGCTGGCTGGCCAGCGCGTGGACACACGCAGCTTAAGGTGCGCGACCTGGCAGCAGAGAGCAGCGGAATCGATGCCGATAGGCAACGAACCGAGCCTCTGGGCTCAGTCAGCGATAGGTTGTGCGGGTGGGGCGATCAGACGCGCTTAGCGCGACGGAAACGACGCCCCGATGCAACGGGGTCGATAGGTCGACTGCCGTTGCCCGCTTAGCGTTTTCGAATTGAAAGCTGCCATGTATGGGCGTCCTTTCGTAAGAATCTGTATGAAGATGCCATGATCCGCGCCAGATAGCAAGATGAATCTCTCGAGCAATAATCTCCTCGCGGCGCCGCGGGATACAATAGATAGGTTGCGGATTGGATCGGTATTCGGCTTCCCCGCACCCAGCAAATCAGCGCACCGCGCAAATCAATACATCCAGAGGTTTCCCCTATGTCGATTCCCGCCACGCAGATGCGCCCGGGCATGATTATCAAGCACAACGACCAGCTTCACCTGGTCTTCTCGGTCGAGCACAGAACGCCGGGCAATCTCCGCGCATTCATCCAGGCCAAGCTGAAGAACGTGCGCACCGGCGCGATGTTCGTGGAACGTTTCCGCTCGCCCGATCCAATCGACCGCGTCAAGGTGGATGAGATCAAGATGGAGTACCTCTACAACGACGGCGACGACTTCTACTTCATGGACGAGACCTTCGAGCAGACCGTGCTGAAGCGCGACACGCTAGGCGACGCAGTGGAATACCTGACGCCAAACCTGTCCATCTTCGTCAGCTTCCACGATGGCAAGGCGGTAGGCATCGAGCTGCCAACCTACGTCGAGATGACGGTGATGAAGACGGAGCCGGGCATCAAATCGGCGACGGCTTCTTCAGTCACCAAGCCGGCGGAGGTGGAGACCGGACTGATCGTCCAGGTGCCGGCGTTCATCAACGAAGGTGAGAAGATCCGCGTGGACACGGCCGAAGGCGCCTACATGAGCCGCGCATAACAGCAGGCGGATTTGATTCTGATTCTTATGGTGCAGCATTTTCTGATCAAGGGGCGGGTGCAGGGCGTTGGCTTCCGCTGGCATGTGCATCGCGAGGCGGCGGAGTTAGGGCTGCGCGGATGGGTGCGCAACACCGACGACGGGCACGTCGAAGTTCTGGCTGCGGGCGAGCCCGACCAATTGCAGGACCTGATGCTCGCGCTCAGCAAGGGTTCGCGCGGAAGCCGCGTGGACGAAGTGATCGAGCACACGCTGGACGAGAGCGAAGGCGCGGCGCTGAAGAGTTTTGAAATTGAAGGAGCGTGGTAAGTGACAGCTTGGAAGTACGAAATTAACTGCGAGCCGTTGAAGGCGCTCGTCCGCACCGTGCCCGACTTTCCCAAGCCGGGCATCCTGTTCTACGACATCACCACGCTGCTGAAAGATAAACAGGGCTTCGCGCAATTAACTGACGCGCTGGCGGCGCACTACATCGGCAAGGAGATCGATCTCGTGCTCGGCATCGAGGCGCGCGGTTTCATCTTCGGCCCGGCGCTCGCATACCGGCTGAATGCGGGCTTCGTTCCGGTGCGCAAGCCGAAGAAGCTGCCTGCCAAAACCGCACGCGTCAGCTACGACCTGGAGTACGGCGCCGATGCGCTGGAGATTCACCTCGACGCGATCGAACTGGGCCAGCGCGTGATCATCGTCGACGACTTGCTCGCGACCGGCGGAACCATGCAGGCGACTGTACAACTGGTGCGCCAGTTGGGCGGGCAGATCGCGGGACTCGGCTTCGCGGTAGAACTCGATTTTCTGAAGGGCCGCGCGAAGTTCCCGGAGTACGACGTCTTCAGCCTTCTACATTACGACGAGTAGAGAGTTTCCATGTTGAGGTCACTGTGAAACGCGCTTGCTGGTTTCTGCTTCTTATTCAGTCGCTCGTGCCGTCTATGCGCGGTGAGGACGACCAGGTCCTTGAAGATCGTTTGCATCGGGCCAGTGTTGGCAGCGCCCTGGATAGTGGGGACGTGAAGCCTTGGCACCTCAAGATGAGTGTCCAGCTATTCGACGCCAAGGGAAAGCTCGCCGATTCTGGAACCGTCGAGGAGTGGTGGAGTTCGCCGCAGTTGGATCGCCGCCAGTACAAGTCCACCGCGTACAGTGCTACCGAAATCCGCCGTGACGGCAGGGTTTATCGAACTCCCGGGGCCGACCTGCCGCCGTATTATCTTGCGCTGTTGCGTTGGCAGGTGGTGCACCCTGTGCGGAAACATCTGGCATATGCTTCAGGACCCAAACAGCCGGGAGGGCTTCCATTAGTTGTTCCAGTACTGAAGAAGGTGACCCTTGGCAAGATATCCATGGATTGCATCTCGTATCGGTCGGCCAGTGCAAAAGACCCGGCCGTGCTGGGACGCAATACCGGTTACTGTTTGAGCAGTGAAGGCGATTCTCTCCGCATGAGTCTTGATCTCGGCGGCGAGCAGATTTTTCGCAATGCGATCGGCCGGTTTCAAGACAAGGAAGTCGCTGTTGACTCGGTGGTCTACGCCAACGACATCAAGGCAGCCTCGGAGCATGTTGACAGCCTGGCAAGTGCGTTGATCCCCGAGACAGAGTTTGAAATTTCCGCAGATACCCCGGAGGTCACTCCGCCGATCGTGGCAGAAGGCGAGAATCCCGAATTGGAGTCGGTACTAGCGAAATCGATCCTCTCGCGAGGGGATGCGACTTATCCGGAGCAGGCCAAGTTCAAGCATTTGGCCGGGAGCGTGGTGTTGCGGGGAATCATCGGTACCAGCGGCAAGATTCGCGACATTCAAGTGATCTCAAGTTCCGATCCTCTATTTGTGCCTTCGGCGATGGACGCTCTTCGAGACTGGAAGTATAAGCCGATTATGTTGGGCGGTGTTCCCGTGGAAGTAGAGACAACGATCCAGACAATCTACAGCATGGGGCAGTCCAGCGCCGCTACGATATTGAAAGAGAATTAGCGTTATCAAGGGAGAACAAATGAAGTCGCATGGATATGCTGCGCACGATACGAAGTCAGCGCTTGTACCTTACAGCTTTGAACGCCGCGAGCCCGGCCCGCGCGATGTAGTCGTCGAGATTGCTTACTGCGGCATCTGCCACTCCGACATTCACCAGGTGCGCGACGAGTGGGGCGGATCGATGTACCCCATGGTGCCGGGCCACGAGATCGTCGGCACTGTGACCGCCGTCGGCGCGGACGTGACGAAGTTCAAGGCGGGCGACCTAGCGGGCATCGGCGTGATGGTGAACTCGTGCCGCACCTGCGCCAACTGCAAGGCCGATCTGGAGAACTACTGCACCAAGCAGTTCGTCGGCACGTATAACGCGAAGGACTACGACGGCTCGATCACCTATGGCGGCTACTCCAACAACATCGTTTGCGACATGCGCTATGTGCATACGCTGTCGCCGAAGTTCGCGGGCAAGCTCGCCGGAGTTGCGCCGCTGCTGTGCGCAGGCATAACCACCTACTCGCCAATGAGGCACTGGGGAGCTGCCCCTGGCAAGAAGGTCGGCGTGGTTGGCCTAGGCGGGCTGGGGCACATGGGGCTCAAGTTCGCTCACTCCTTCGGCGCGCATACGGTCCAGTTCACCACCAGCGAAAGCAAGGTTGCGGATGCGAAAAGGCTGGGCGCGGACGAAGTGGTGATCTCGAAGGATGCGGCCGCGATGGCAAAACACGCAGCGAGTTTCGACTTCATCCTCGACTGCGTCTCTGCGCCACACAATCTGAATGACTATCTCAAGCTGCTGAAACTCGACGGCACCCTCTGCCTGGTCGGGCTCTCGGAAGAACAGCTTCCCGTGGCGCCGTTCTCCCTGACGTCGTATCGCGTTGCGCTCGCCGGATCGAACATCGGCGGTATGAAGGAGACGCAGGAGATGCTCGACTATTGCGCCGACCACGGTATTCTGTCAGACGTCGAAGTGGTCTCCATAAACCAGATCGGCGAAGCATACGAGCGCGTGTTGAAGAGTGACGTTAAGTACCGCTTCTCGATCGACATGGCAACGCTGGGTAGTTAGCACCTTACGGTTACGGTCCGCTGGAAAATCGGTTACGAACGTAATCGCCGCAATCCACGCGGCTTTTATGCATATCTATTCAACAAAAATGGATAATCATTCTCGTTGACCTTGCTGCATGCGCCTGCCATGATCTGAATTGGGAGGCACTTGACCATGCGCTCCGATTCTTCCATTGCACGCTCCAGCTTTCCGGGTATTCGATCGAACAAGCCAGCGTTCCTGATGTGTCCGCCGACCAAGTACGAGGTCAGCTACGTCATCAATCCATGGATGGAGGGCAACCTCGGGCGGTCGTCCCAGTCTCGCGCGATGGTGCAGTGGAACGAGTTGTACGGTGCGCTGTCCGGGCTCGCCTCTGTTCACCTGGTTGAGCCGGCGGCCGGGTCGCCAGACATGGTCTTCACGGCAAACGCGGGCCTGGCGTGCAATGGGACTGTAGTCCCAAGCAAGTTCCATCATCCCGAGCGACAGGGCGAAGAGCAGCACTTCCGCCGCTGGTTCACCGATTCGCAGTTACGCGTAGTCGATCTGCCGCGAGGCACATCGTTCGAAGGCGAAGGCGATGCGCTGTTCTCTACGGATGGCGCAACACTATGGGTCGGCTACGGCGCGCGTACGCAGCAGGCGAGCCACGCGGCGTTGGCCTCGCTGTGGAACGTTTGCGTAGAGAGCCTGCATCTGGTGGATCCACGTTTTTATCACTTGGACACTTGCTTCGCACCGCTCGAGGACGGATCGCTCCTCTACTATCCACCGGCTTTCGACGCTGCATCGCTGGAGCGGATTCACGCGTACTACAAACCCTCCTCGCGCATCGTGGTCAACGAGAGCGACGCGTTGAGCTTCGCATGCAACGCCATCAATGTTGGCAAGGCGGTCGTGCTGAACCACATCAGCATGGAACTACAACATGCGTTGCGCGCTCGCGGCTTTGAGGTGATCCAGCTTGCGCTGGACGAGTTTCTGAAAGCCGGTGGCGCTGCGAAGTGTCTCGTGATGAAGCTGCCGCCCGCACAAACACTGAACACACCAGCCTATTGAGGGGGCGCTGCCGGTGGTGCGCCGGCCGGCCGCCTGCCCCCGAATTCACGTACGGTTCGGACGGCTGCTTCCGTGGGAAGCTGGTCCCTGCACAGTTCGAGCACCTCGATGCACTGCAGCGCAGTCTGCGCAGCTTCGTTGGTCGAGAGCCGCGCGTCTTCCTCCACCGGCCGCAGCGAGTCTGGCCCCGACACCATGTGCGGATTGGCCACACCGCCGCCCTGGGTCAGCAGCGTCGCGATAGCCTTCTTCGCGTAGGCAACGTTGCCGGTCTTCGCATACACCCACGCAGCAAGCCGCGCGCCGCTCTGGCCGAAGGGAACATACTGTGCGTCCGCGCCCTCGTTATGCGTGGTGCGGTCTTTGTCCCAGACATCGGGCGGCGCAATTCCCAGGCGGCATAGACTGAGCCACGCGTCTGCGAAGTCCTTGCGCCCGAGCAGCGGCACCAGCTCGAACATCACCTCGCCTCCGCCCTGAATCGTCGCGAGATTGTAGTTGGCGGGCACCAGTGCATGCGTCTCCGGATTGGGGATCGCAGTCATCTTGCCTGTGGCCGGGTCAAAGCCAACGGTGGCGGCCAGCGCCTTAGAGTTGGCCTCGGGCTTGCCCGTCTCAAGGCCATACGGCATCGCGAGCAGGGAGTCAACGCCGGCGAGGATCAGGTCGTGCCAGTGTTTGTCGCCGGTGCGCTCCCACATCGCCATCCAGTTTCCTGCGAGCGCGAACCAGTCTGGCCCGATGCGGATGCGTACGGGAGGCTCACCCACGCCCTTCGGTTCGGCCTCCCGCATGGGATCGAAGTTGGCGACGGAGAGCGGGCCAACCTCGGCTGACTCGCGAATGATGTCGCCTGTGCGCTCGTCCGTGGTGAGGTAGTAAAAGGGTCGCCAGTGCGCGGCCTGGCTGATGCGCGCCTCCTTTGCGCCGTCACCCCACTTCACGACGTTGTGGCGCGATCCGAGCCCGCGCATGGGTCCGAGATGGTAGGAGTCGGTCTCACTGGTGTTGCGCGCGTGCGCCTCGGCGAGCCGGAAGATGTCCGCGCGTCCGCTGCGCAGATAGCTGTACCAGAGCCACAGCGGCGCGCCGAGTTCTGTGTTGTCCCACGCATGGCCGCCCCAGTCGTAATGCCAAACGTGACGCGCCGTGGAGTAGGAGTGGATGAAGTCGCCATACTGCCAGAAGCCGTACCACGCACGGTCGTCGACCTGCCGCTTATAGTAGGCGAGCACCGAGTCAAGCCCATCCTCGATCGACTTCCTGAACGGCGTGGTTCGGTCCGGCAGACTCCACTCGCCGAAGACGCCGGTGGAGTGAATGTACTCGGGCGTAGCCCCAATCAGCGGAAGCGCGGAGCCGGCTGCAGCCATCGCGACCGTGTCCGGCTTCGCAACAAACGCCGATGACGCGAAAAGTGTGAGCTCGCTCGTGCGCGCAACTCCATAGGCGGTCGAAAGGCCCGTCTGCGCATCTTCATATGCGGCGTCGAGCCCATGGCCGTGCGTATCGTAGAAGCGCATGTCCATCTCCATCGCGTCCGGCGACCACAGCCACGCGATGACCTTCGCGCTGGCGCTCGCGGCGTTCTGGATCTCCAGCGCAGCAGGGAACGATTGCCAGAAATTCTTGATGCTCACTGCAACTCCACCGCCGAGATCGCCCGCATACGCCAGTCCCGCTGCCCGCTTTCCCGCGGCAGAGAAGAGCCACGTGCTCACCGGCCCCGTGCGCTTGACGATGGTGAAGCCGTCAGGCGTGGGCTGGATGAGCTTGAAATCGCTCCACACTGCATTCTTGCTGAAGATAGGATTCGGCGTAAAGGCCTGGCCTGTCTCCTGCGCGACGCTGCCTCCGCCCGGCTGCAGCGGCTCCGACCATAAGCCTCCATCCTCGCCGGCGAAGCGCACGGTGCGGTTCAGCGGCTGATCCCGCATGGGCACATCAATCTCGAGCCCAAGCCCACGCACGAAGTCCTTCTCCTGATCGCCGTCGAAGACGATGGTGTGGACGATGCGGATGGACGTTTGCCCGCTGAAAAAGTAGAGCCTAACGGTAAAGGGCAGCCACTCGCGCTGACTAGTCGTACCGCGATGCATGCCTTCAATCCTGACGACGCCGCGCACAGGACCAGACTGCTCGACGGTGACGAGCTTCACCGCAGAGATAAATTTCTCGCGCGCGGGAGAGTCTTCGGGTTTGTCCGCGGCGCCTTTCTGCAGGATGCACACGAGCTGGCTTGCGCCCGCGATCGCCTTGCCGCCCATCGTGATGGACTCGATCAAATTCGAGCCGGAGGTGGGGATGGAGCACTGCATAGCACCGGTGTCGATGGTGATAGCGCTAGCAGTATTGGTGATCTTCAACGTGCCGGATGCGGCGGCCTGCCCTGCGCCCGGCGCGAGCGTGAGTTGTCCAGCCAGTCCGGCGGGAGCCACCGTCGCAAACCCGCTCCACTTCAGCGACCCGTCCGGCCAATACGCCAGCGGCCAGTTCTGCAGTGGCAATGCCGTGCCATTCGCGCTGAGCGAGAAACTGGAGCCGGGCCGCACCGAGCCCTGCGGCCATGGCACACCCCAGCTGATACCAGTCGCCATCGCCGGAGGCTGATTGCCTAGCAGCGACAGAGCAACACTTCGCGGAGCCGCCGCGGACGCTTGAGCAGGAGCAGCCGCTGCAAACAGATTGCGCGATGAAGTGGACAGTGCGGCGCCGGCGAGTGCGGCATCTTTCAGAAAGTCTCTACGAGTAGTCGGGCTCAATGCTTGCTCCGTGCGGGTGCGTGGGTTAGGCGTGCATGTTTTCTAGTGAGCCTTTGCGGTTTCTGCCGCAGCGGCCTTCTTCACTTCGACGCCGAAAACGTAACTCGGACCGAACATATTCGAGCTGAAGATGACCAGTGAGTCGTCGGGCGAGAATCGCACGTTCGGCTCCTGCAGATAATTGTGCTTCTTCATGTTGACGAGATGCTCGGGGTGAAAGACGCCGGGCTGCCAGAATCCTGGGTCGTTCAGCTCACCCTCGGCGGCGATCGCCTCCGGGTGGAACAGCTCGATCCACTCACCGTCGGGCGCTGCGGCCGACTGGCCCGGATCGCCGCCATCGCCTGCAAATGCACGTCCATTCGAGTTCACGTTGTAGTGGACCGACCAGCTATTGCGCTCCAGATGATACGCCGTGCGGGCGTGCGTCACTACGTTGTAACCGCCCACGAAGAACGCCTCCGCGTAAGGGAAGTGCCAGTCGTACCAGATGGTATTGCCGTCGGGCGCCCAGAACTCATGCACTGCAATCTCCATCGCCATGGTGCGCTTGTGGACCAGCGTATTTTCGCTGCCGTCGGTGCGGATGGTCCAGATGCGGTCGACCTTCCATTGCCGGCCTTCGTGGCAGTACATCAGCAGCGCCGGATCAGTCGGCGAGAACAGCAGGTGGTTCACCCAGTCGGTCGAGTGCAGCAGCGTCTTCATCTCGCCCGTCTTCAGGTTGATGGTGAACAGCACCAGTGGCAGGCGCGCCGCCAGGCGGCGGTCCATCATCTCGTGCTTGAACATCGGCTGCACGTTCGGCGCGCCTCTGATTCGAGCATGCCCAGCCTCGGCGGCTGCACGCTCGGCTGCTTCCGTAGCGGCCTCCTTGAGCGCGAAGTCCTCGCCGGCCGTGCCTTCGGTGTAGGTACCTGCTGCCAGCGTCTCGTCCGCGTTGATACTGGAGACGCCAGCACGCGCCGGGAGATCGATCAGCTTGCGAACCGCAGCGCTGGGGATGTCCGCAGCATAGATCGCAGTGATCTTCGTGGCCGAATCCGTCCGCGTGAAGAAGATGGTAGGCGTCTTGCTGCCAACCACGATGAATCGCGCCGGGCTCGGTACCACTAGCCGCGTCGCATGCGTCGCCAGGTCCAGCACGTGGACACCCTTGGGCGACATGTACACCATCTGCTTGCCGTCCGGCGTAAAAGCGTTGTCGTTGAAATAAGGCGCGCCGGAGTTGGGCTCGTCCGTCAGCCGGAAGATGCGGTGGCCCGTGTCCTTATCAATCCACACCTTCGGCGGATTCTTTACAGGCGCGGCAGGCGGCGGCTCCACCACGATGCTGCCGGCAGCTTTTTGAGGTTTGACCGCCTCCTGCCCGCGCAGCGGCAAGACGGTGAACAGAATAGCGGCGCAGGCGATTCCAGAGCGCATCAAAATTCCCCCAGGAGGTGCGGGGAGCAATTTACTAGGTGCCCGGTACCGGGCACAAGCGATCAGGGACCAGGCAGTTCACTGATGCGAAGATGTTCCATCGGCGCCAGGTAAGATTTGCGCCGGAACCAGTCCTCCATGGCCGCAGTCAGGCGATCCAGCGGGATGCGCAGTCCGGCTTCCATCAGGCCGTCGGCGATTGGCAGCGTGTCGTCGAAGATGGCGTCGTTGGTGAAGTTACGCATCGCAAAATTATCCAGTTGCTTGATCGGGCAGAGATGCGCCTCGCCGGCGTCGTCGATGCGTTCGATGATGAGCTTTCTCAGGTACACAAGATAAGAATATCAAGCGATCCTTTGCGCCTCATGGCTTCGGCATGAGTTCGAAGCTGTCGATCGACACTTTTGCGCCCGAGCGCGCACGCCCAGACGCAGGCACAAAGAGGATGGTGATCTCGTCGAAGCGATGCATTGTGTGCGATGCAGCGATGCGGAACCGCAGAACTTCTTTTACCGGCCCGCGATCGGCAGGGATACGCTCCTGCTGGCTCGATGCAATAACCTGCTGGCCGAGCGATTGAGAGGGCTTTCCCGGCGCAGCCGAGTCCCTCACCATGGCGAGCAACGCGATCTCCCCCACTCGCGTATCCGCATTCGTGATCGCGACATCGATCTCGCCGTAGCGGGCAAGGTCGATCGGCTCGGGCAGTTTCTGATGCGCTTCCATCTGCAGCGCAACGCCATCAGTCGAGCGTGGGTTGACGTTCGCGTCGATTGGTTTTCCATGGGCAATATGCGCCTTCTCAGAAGGCCGGCGATTCGGCCATTTAAAGTACCAGTACTGGCCGTCGAACGGAAGGTTCATCGGTCGAGCCATTGCGCCGGCTCGCAACGAGAGGTCACGCGGCACGGGCGCAACGATCTCCTTCTTGTGCGGGGGCGGATACAACACGATCCCGTAGTAGCCAGAACTGGCCTCGGCCTCGTTGTGCTTCGCCGAAAACTTGATCGGCGGGCGGTGCAGCCCAAGAAATCCAATGTCCCCGCCGATTGCGAACGGGATCAGCGTCATCGACGTGAGCAATATCGCGACGGAAGCCTGGCGCAGCGGTGGATGCCGTCCGATCCACCAATCGACCGAGCGACCGTCGAAGGTGCTCCAGCGAAACGCCACCAGAAAGACGCTGACGGAGAGCGCGTAGGCCGCGGGCAGCAGCGCGCCACCGATTGCAAGGAACAAACCAGCCTGCGCGAAGATGGCAATCCAGAACGCAAGCAGCAGCGGCGAATCGACCGGAGGCAAGCCGTACAGGCTAGGCAGGACTACGCCAGCTTCAAAATTCACGGCGTCGCGCCCCGCCACCGGCACGAGCCGCCGCATCCCGAAGGCCATGCCGATTGCGATCAGCGCTATCAACAGCAGCATCCACGGCGAATTCTGTTCGTAAAGCAGCACAAAGCATGGCAGAAAAACCCAGGCTCCGCTCAGGTTGCGCACGATCTCCATGCGTCCCACGGACGGCAGATCGCTCAGTAGTTCCCAGAAGATTTGCACGGCGCAGCCGCCGCACGCTGTCGTCAGGATGACAAACCTGGCCGGCTCATACACAAACGCCATAAACCGGTTGGAGTACCAACGCGGGCTGAGGCACAGCAGGTTGGACGCCACAACTGCGAACACCAGGCCAGCGATCGCAAGAATCCACATCGAGGTTTGACTGGACCGCCGGCTTGCGGAGAAGAGCGTCAACCCGCGCGACTCGCCATCCGCCGAGGCCCACGCGGATCCGTCGTTCAGCGCCGAGGATGGGTTCAGCCTCTTCATGCGAAGGACCATTTGGGGGGCTCGCGCTGCCATTCCCAGCGAAGTCCTGCCGAGCCGACCTGCGACCTATGTAGCAAACTACTACTTGTCGGAAGTGTATTCGGGTCTGGCCTTGCTGGCAATTGGTGTTACGCAAACGCCGCGCGCGGCTTCTCGCTACGCTCTAACTATCGAGTGACGTGGATCTTTGCTCTCCGCCTGCTCTTCCACCTTCTCCTTCACCACTTCCTCGGTCGCAATCTTCACATTTTCGTGTTTAATCTCCAGCCGCAGCCGGTTGAACGCGCTCATATAAACGTTCGCCACCCAAACCAGCGCGAACCACGCGATCATATAGCCGCGCCAGCCGTCGTAGAGCAGCGTGAAACGCGTAATCACCAGGAAAAAGGCCGTAACGTAATGGGAGAAGCAGTACTCGCAGGTGAACAGGTAAAAGAACTTTCGCAGCACCACAGGTCTGCACTGCTCCGACCTCTCCTTGCAGAAATCCCGCGGCTCGCGAAACACCTCTTCGTGCGTCACGGTCCAACTCACGCACGCAATCGGCAGTGCCAGCATCAACAAGAACGCAAACTGATGTGAAAGCGCCATCCCTCTCCCCGCCTTTCCCGGTCCCAGGCGCCCGTACCGCGCCGCCATATATCAGATGCACGCTGGCGGGTTTAGCAT
>JALYIG010000385.1 GCA_030775885.1 Acidobacteriota bacterium
CCCCCCCCCCCCCCCCCCCCCCCCCCCCCCCCCCCCCCCCTACGGTGGCGAATGAGTGGCTTGCTGGCCGAAGAGAAGGGCTTTGGGCGCCGCGGAGGGTTTCGTCACTGAAAACAATCAAGATTGGGCGAATAGCGCTCGGACGATAGAGACTTCCGGGGGTTTAGCTGCGTCAAAGAGAGAAGAGCGGTTCTGCGGGCAAAAGTTTTGTAGAATGTTGTGTGGGGCCAGATGCAGCGCGACCAGCAGTGAACCGGCGTAAGACCGGGGACGCACCGAAAGGCTGAGGCGGGCGCGCGTAATCCGAGACGAAAGGCGGAGAGGCTTTGGCCGGGCTCTGCGATAGAGGCAATCGACTTGTCTGAGTTTGGATTCTTACCGAAGGATGATCCGGGTAAGCCCGCTCCAACGCTGCGGGCTGGAATAGAGTCCTCGCTGGGCGATGGCGACCTGATGCAAAACGAAGAGGGCGTATTGGCCTCTTTGTGGAGCAACGTGCGCGACGTGTTTTTCCCGGTGAAGCTGCCGCCGCTGGTGCTGGAATCGAAGCCAATTGCGGTAGTGGACCGGATGGCGACCCATCAGGATCCAAAGGCGACTGCGTCTGCGGTCGCAATTTATGTGATTCTGGGCCTGCTGTTTTTCTTTTGGGGAGCACGCAAGATTCACGACCTGAATGTGGCTAAGCAGTTGGAGTTGACTAAGCTTATTGCTCCTCCGCCAATGGCTCCGATGAAACAGACGATGGGTGGTGGCGGCGGACAGCGCGGACCCACTCCAGTGAGCAAGGGTGCGCTGCCGAAGTTTGCCGAGACGCAGATTACTCCTCCGAAGGCTCCTCCAATGGAGCAGCCGAAGATCCGTATGCCTGATCCTACGATTGAAGTGCAGACCAACCTGAAAATGGCGACCAACAACATGCCGAACCTGGGCATGCCGAATTCTCCTTTGATTGGGAACTCGATGGGCAATGGCAGTGGTTCGGGGCTTGGCTCGGGCAGCGGTTCGGGACTTGGGCCGGGCTCGGGCGGTAACTATGGCGGCGGATTGAGAAAGATTGGCGGCGGAGTTTCGACTCCGGTTGTGATCTACCAGGTTGAGCCGGAGTTCAGCGAAGAGGCGCGCAAGGCGAAGTTCATGGGCGTTGTGCTGGTGAACCTGATTGTGGATTCGCACGGCCTGCCGCAAAACGTGCATACGCTGCGCGGAGTGGGCATGGGGCTGGATGAGAAGGCGGTCGAGGCGGTGAGGCAGTACCGCTTCAAGCCTGCGATGGAGGGCGGCAAGCCGGTACCGGTTGAGCTGAATGTCGAGGTCAACTTCCAGATCTTCTAGGCGATCCTTTTGCGGGACACGAGACAAGGCGTCAGCGTTTGTTGACGCCTTTCCGTTTGTTCACGCGAAGCCGGGGTGGGGAAGCGGGCGTGGTTCGAGTGGATCGCGCGCGGGGTTGATGTCTATTGGTGACAGTTCGAGGCGGAAATGCTTGACCTGAGACTCGAGGGCGGCTGCGGTGGCGCGCAGGCTTTCAATTCCGTCGGTGGTGGTGGCCATCTCGGAGAGGTTGTCGAAGCTGAGCGAGTGGATGGCGTCAAGGGAAGAGCTGGACTGGCCTGCTGCCGCGGCTTGCTGGGATGCGGCGATGGCGATTTGCGCGATCATGCGATCGACCTGCTCTGCGATACCGATGATGCGCTCGAGTGCTTCGCCGGCCCGATTGGTAGTGGCGACGCCCTGCTCGACGGTGATGGTACCGGAGGCCATGCTGGCGACGGCGGTATGCGTGCGCTGCTGGATTCCCTGGATCATGGCGGAGATTTCGCCGGTGGCCTGAGCGGTGCTCTCGGCAAGGCGGCGTACCTCTGCGGCGACCACCGCGAAGCCGCGGCCATGTTCGCCGGCTCGCGCAGCTTCGATGGCGGCATTGAGCGCGAGCAGATTGGTTTTGGTGGCGATCTCGTCGATGACGGTGACGATCTGCGAGATGCGGCGGGAATCTTCTCCGAGCAGGCCGACGGTGGCCGACGTGTCGCTGACTGCGGTGGCGATGGAGTGCATGGAGCCAAGCATCTGCTGGACGATGGCACCGCCCTCGCGCGCGGTCTGAGCGGCTGAACGGGCGGTCTCGGCTGCGGAGCGGGTGTGCCGCGAGACTTCGGCGATGGAGGCGGACATCTCCTGCATGGAGGTGGCGGCCTGCTGGGTCTGCTGGGCTTGCTCATCGACGCGGCGATGTATGTGGTCGGTCGCGGCGCTCATGGAGATGGAACTTGCGGCGAGCGTGCACGCAGTATTGGCTACTGTGCGAATGATGCCCGCCAGACTGTCCTGCATCTGCTCCATCGCATGAGCGAGGGAGCCGATCTGGTCGGAGGAATCGACGTTCATTCCACCGTTGGTGAGGTCTCCCGATGCAATTGCCTGGGCACGTTGGGCGACGAGTCCGAGCCCGCGAGTAATTCTCCGGGCGAGAAACAATGAGACTAAGCCTCCCACAAGAGCGCCGAGAAGGGTTGTGGTCCACAGGGTGATGATGACCGATCGGTTGGCCTCATGGAGCATTGCAGTATCCGAGACCGATTGTCGTTCCTGAGATTGAACGAACTTCTTGAGGGAGGCAAAGAGACGCGAATCCATAGGAAGGATTTGGTCCCGGAGCAGGGTGTAAGCCTGGGCTGAGCCCTCGCGCGTATGGAGTTCCTGGAGACGCTCCACCTCTTGCTCACTCGTCTCAAATTGGACGAAATCTTCCTGCATCCCATTGAGCCGATCACCCTCCGGGTTCAGGTTAAAGTAGCGATCCTGTTGCAGTAAATCCGCAAAGGGTTGATTGGCGAGGGCCAGGCTCGATTTGCGCATCTCGCGGAAGTGAGCGGAGGAGGCGGGGTCCGTCGCGAAGAGCACGTATGACTCGAGCGCTCTAACGCTGGCCATCATGTGGAAGCGAACGTCACGAGCCCGGGAGATCGCGGGAAGGCGTTGCTCGGTGATGGTAGCGGATAGGTGATTTGCTTCCGCGATGCGCTGGTGCGCGAACAATGCGCTGACGAACATCGCCAAGATGAGGACTCCAGTGCTGACGCCGAGCTTTGTTTCGAGCTTCATGAACTCCCCGGGGACCGTGCCGTCACAAAGTGGGGTCCATAGGGTGTATCGGCGATGCGCGGGCGGAGCGTTAGCGGAGGGAGGGCTGGAGCGAGTCGGCGGCGGCCGCGGAGATCTCGTCGAAGGTGAGGTTTTCGGCGGAGCTCAAGGTGCGCCCCTTCCATGCGAGGAAGAGCTTGCCGTAGCTTTGAGTGAGGCAGGTGTCGGGGTCGACGCCAAGTTTTGCGAGTGTTTCGTCGATCCAGGCGGGTGGACCTTCCAACTCGGCGTAATCGCCGATGGGTGTTTCGTCGATGACGAGGTGGCAGCGCGGACTGGGTGTGGGAAGGCCGGATAGCAGGAGGCCGGTGAAGAGCGGGCCTTCGATCACAGAGGTGACCTGCGACCATTCGGTGCGGAACTTTTCGTAGCGGAAGACTGGGGAGTAGCCAAGCTGCTCGAAGATTGCGCCTAGCGCGGGGCCCTCGCTGAGCTGGGTTTCGGTTTCGATGCGGACCTTGTAACGTGCGGTGGCGCTGGGGTCGCTGTCTGGGGATTGCGGAGGGATGCGCTTGTGAGTCAGCGTCCAGAGATCGCCGTAACGGCGGATGCGAAGCAGTTGACGGGACTCACGCAAGGCGCGCGCCGGAGTGTCGTAGAGGGTGTTGTGCTCGAAGGTGCGTGGCGTGTCCAGGAGAAACCCGAGGCCGGGGAGGAGGGACTGCAGGTGAGCGAGATCGGCGATGGGGAACTTGAGTTCGATCTCGGCGCTCTGCATGCACAAGAGTATACGGGGATCGGCGTAGGATGAGGGAGTGGAGGCGCTGCCTTCGATGAACAGACAGAGTGGATCGACGCGTGAGGGCGAGGTGCAGGCAACGCCTGGGGCGGGGATGAAGACGGCGCAACTGCAGGCGACTGGTCCACTTGGAGCGAAGGGGATGGCACTCGCGGCGGAGTTGCTGCGCGCGGGCGGGACGGTCGCGTTTCCAACCGAGACGGTGTACGGGCTGGGTGCCAACGCGCTGGATGCGGCGGCGGTGGAGAAGATATTTATTGCGAAGGAGCGGCCGGGGTGGGACCCCCTGATCGTGCATGTTGAAGGCCGGGAAATGCTGGAGCAGGTAGTGGGGCTGACTCCTGAACTGCGGGAAGATACGGAGAGATTGATGGCTGCGTTCTGGCCGGGACCGCTGACGCTTCTCCTGCCGCGGACGAACGCTGTGCCCGATGCTGTCACGGCTGGCCGTGCGCTGGTGGGCGTGCGGGCTCCGGCTCATGCAGTAGCGAGGGAGTTGATTCGTTTGGCAAAGGTTCCGCTGGCCGCGCCGAGTGCGAACCGCTTTGGCGGGCCGAGCCCTACGACCGCGGCTCATGTGCTGGCCGATCTGGATGGGCGCATCGATGCAGTGCTGGATGGCGGCCCGGCTGATGTGGGTGTGGAATCCACGGTGCTGGACGTGGGAGCAAGGGCGATCTACCGGCCGGGAGCGGTGACTGCTGCGATGATCGCAAAGGCAATCGGCGGCGAAGTGCGGGTGGTATCGGGAGTGGTTGAATCCCACGTCTCAGAAACGAGACGTGGGACACCTGAGTCGTTGCCCTCGCCGGGAATGGGGATGCGGCACTACGCTCCGCGTGCGACGCTGGTGCTGGTGGATGGGCAGAAGGGAATGCTAGATGAGATTGCGCGCCACGACGGCGCAGAGGTTGGAGTGATGCTGCCCGATGGGTGGCAGTCCGGCGCCGCGGCGGCGCCGTTTCGCTGGGGGCCTTGGGAGAATGCGGAGATACTTGCGCGGCTGCTTTATTTTGGGCTGCGTTTGCTGGATTCGCGCGGCGTGAAGGTGATTGTGTGCCCGGTGCCGCAGATGGGCGGGTTGGGCGAAGCACTGCGGGATAGGCTGGAGAAGGCTGCGAGAAGCCTGTGATGCGAGAGGCAATCGCAGGGTTGCGATCAGGTTAGAGCCGTTTCCCTGGTGTAAGGGAGCCACGAAAAGCAACTACCGAGATTCTGGACTTCGTCCAGAATGACGCCCTTCAAAGAATGACGCCCTTTAAAGAATTACGCCCTTGAAATGGCTTATAGCTCGCTGGTTCAGGGGCGGGCGGGTTCGGCGAGCTGTGCGGCGAAGGCGTCCAGCGACAGGTTGCGCAGCAGGTTGCGGCGCATGCCGGAGTAGACCTGGTCGACGGCGTGGCTGGCCTGTTCGATCCAGGCGAAGGGAAGCGCGGCTGCGAGGCCGTCGAGCTCGTGGCGAAGGTCGATGTTGCGCACCAGTTCCGGAGTGCCGGAGTCGAGCAGTAGAAGGTCTTCCAGCAGGAGAGAGAAGGCTCGGAGCAGCGCGAGAGTTTTGGTCTGGCCATCGGCTCCTGCGCGGTAGGTTTCGGTCATTTTGAAGAGAGCTGTGTGGTCCGGGTCGTCGTTCAAAGCGCCGGATGCGGTTGTTCCCAGCCCACCCAAGCGAAGCTTGGATGGGGCACCCGGGTTCGTGGCGGCGGCATTCGTCAGGAAAATGAGGGCATCGGCACGGGCGGCGATGTAGGTTTCAAGGTCGAAGCCCAGGGCGCGGCCGACTGCGCCCTGCGAGAGACGGGCGATCAGCGAACGCTGTTTTGGAGGGACGTCACTGCGGCGGTCCGCGAGCAGCATCTCCATCTCTTCAATGGGCAGCGCGCCGAGGCGCACGGTGGCGCAGCGCGAGCGGATGGTGGGGAGAAGCTCCCCCAGGTTCTCCGCGAGGATGAAGATATTGACGGAGTCGGGCGGCTCCTCGAGGATTTTGAGCAGCGAGTTGGCTGCCTCCTTCATCATATTGGCGGCGGTAATGATGAAGACGCGGCGGGGTGCCTCGGCGGGCAGGTAGTGGGCGCGCTGGATGAGGGTGCGGATCTGGCCGAGTTTGATGAGGAGTTGCGGTGGATCGGGCGGCAGGATGAGGACGTCCGGGTGGGGCTGGATAAGGACGCGGGTTTCCTTTTTGTCGGTGTCGCGCAGCTCTTCCCGGGCGGCGACGGCGGCAGCGACTTGCTCTTCGAGGTTGGCGGCTGAGGCAATCCGGACGCAGTTGGAGCAGTGGCCGCAGAAGCCGGCGAGGGTTTGGCCATTGGACCAGAGGTCGCGGGGCTGACGTTCGCACTCGATGGTCATGCTCAGCATCAGGGCGAGGGTATATTTGCCGGCTCCGGCTGGACCGGAGAGGATGATGGCGTGGGGCAGGCGTCCGGCGGCGATGGCCGTGCGGAGAGATTCGACGGCGTGGGTGTTGCCGAGAAACTCGTTGAAGTCGGCGGGAAGGGCGGTGGCGGTCACGATGTGCTTTGTGGTCTCCGGGAGGAACTTTCGGTGGAACTCTTCGATGATACGCGGCGTATATGGGAGCAAGCACTCTACTTTTTCTTTACAGAATGAAGCGAAGGTCCCAAGTCGCGGCGGTTGTGTCCAGTTATTGGGAGCGGCTATGATTATTAGTAGGTCGCACAGCCGTCGATAGGGCTGCGGCTTTGGAATCTATTACTTCCATTTGGTGACTGAGTTGCTATGTAATAGTTAGGCGTGTAGCTGACAGCACATGCAACAGGTACGGAGCCGCAGGCTGGTGTCCGAAGGATGAGAAACACGTTTGAGACCCGGGTTCTCGCGGTCGCGCTGGCGGTTGCGACGCTGGGAGTCTGCGTCCTTGCCGGGTTCAATCTCTCGCAGGAACTCAGTGTTCAATTCCCGACCGACGGTGTGTTTTGGGTGGAGGCTCAGGGCGGACTCCGGGCGGAGCGCGTGGCGGTTAAGTCCCCGGGCGATATGGCTGGAATCCGGGCGGGCGACATCCTTGAGTCAATCAATGGACAACCCACAGAGCGGGTGGCGTCGCAGGTGCGGGCCATGTACGCGAATGGTGTGTACTATCCCGCCGCGAAATACCTGATTGTGCGGCCTCGAGCAGGTACCGCGGGAGTTGCAAGTGCTCCGTTCCCGGTGCAGGTGCTGCTGGAGCCGGCCGACCGCACCACGGACCAGGGTTCCCGGCTGATCGCGCTGGTGTATTTGTTGATCGGGCTTTACGTGCTTTTCCGACGCTGGACCGCGCCCAAGTCGGCACACTTCTTTGTCTTCTGCCTGGTCTCGTTCGTGCTGTATGCGTTCCGGTCGACGGGCGAGCCTGGGATGTTCGACCAGTTGATTTACTGGGGCAACCTGCTGGCGACGATGCTGCAGCCGGCGCTGTTCCTGCACTTCGCGGTGGGCTTTGCAGGTTACTCCGCCGTCGATGAGGCGGCACCCGAGAAAGTTGCGCGGAGACGTCTGATTACGCCTCTGCTTTACGTGCCGGGAGCCTTCCTTGCAGGGCTGCAGTTGTGGGCGATTCTGTTCTGGTCGGCCACTGGGAGACTGAGCCACAGGCTGGACCAGGTGGGCGTTGGGTATATGGCGCTCTATTACGTGGTGGCGGCGGTGGTCTTCTGGCTGCGGTACGAACGCGCCGAATTGCCGCTGGAACGGCAACAGCTGAAGTGGCTAACGCGTGGAACCATTCTCTCGGTGGGGCCGTTCACGGTCTACGCGATCCTGTACATGAGCGACGCGAGGGTGCCGGACTGGCTGGCAAAGATCGTGCTGCTGGCGCTGGCGCTGCTGCCGCTGACCTTCAGTTGGGCGATCGTTCGCTACCGGTTGATGGACGTGGATCTGATCTTCAAGCGCGGCGTGTCCTACACCGTTGCGACCGCTGCCCTGGCGGGAATCTATTTCGGTGTGGTAGGAATCACGTCGGAGATGGTGCATACGCGCTATCCGGTCTTCGGT
Source organism: Acidobacteriota bacterium (assembly GCA_030775885.1). GTDB lineage: Bacteria > Acidobacteriota > Terriglobia > Terriglobales > Acidobacteriaceae > Edaphobacter. The sequence goes on from JALYIG010000385.1 coordinate 7,886, forward strand.
GTCTGGGGACCGATTGTTGCCATCATGGTGGTGGGGCTGTCGTTCGATCCGCTAAAGCGGATGATCCAGGCCCGGGTGGACCGCGTGTTCGACCAGAAGAGCTTTGACTATCGCGAGACGCTGATCGACTTTGGCCGCAGCCTGAACTCGCAGACGGACCTGCGCGCTCTGGTGGATTCAATTGTGGAACGACTGCCGCAGACGTTGCTGGTGACGCGAGTGGCGGTATTCCTGGCATCGGATGAGCCGCACGAGGTCGACGGGCGTGTGATTGCGGGCAAGCACTTTGAACTTGCGGCTTCGCATGGGCTGACCAATCTCGGTGCAGCAGACCTCCACGGGCTGGACGTCCGCTTCCTGGACTTCGACAGCGAAGACTCGAACGATCACATCTTCCTCGAGAATCCGCAGCAGGTGTTGCGGCTTCCCAGCGAGCAGCAGAGGAGCGCAGGGCTGCTCGACTTGAATTACTACCTTCCCTGCCGCGTGGCCAGCCGTGAGGGCGGAGGCACGCGCACCGTGGCAATCATCGGGCTTGGGCGCACGGACGATGGCGATTTTCTGTCGAGCGAAGACATGGAGGTGCTCGGGTCGCTGGCAGGATACATTGGCATCGCGATCCAGAACGCGCAGTTGTACAAGCGGCTGGAGCAGAAGATTACGGAGTTCGAGCGGCTGAAGGAGTTTCACGAGAACATCGTCGAGTCGATCCATATCGGCATCTTCGCGGTCGATCTGGAGGACCGGATCGAGAGTTGGAACGCGCAGATGGAAGTGATGTATGCGAAGTCGCGCGGCGAAGCGCTTCGGCAGCCGCTGGCGACGATCTTCCCGGCAGAGTTTATGGACCGCTTCGACAGCGTGCGCGCGGAGCAAGGGACTCACAATTTCTACAAAGTGCGTCTTGCGTTACCGACGGGTGAAACCCGCGTGGCAAACATTGCCATCGCGCCGCTGCTGACGCGCGACTTTACGGTGGTTGGCCGAATCATTTTGGTAGACGACATCACTGATCGAATCGAGTTAGAAGCGCAGTTGACGCAAGCGGAGAAGCTGTCGTCGATTGGACTGCTTGCGGCCGGCGTTGCGCACGAAGTGAATACGCCACTGGCGGTGATCTCCAGCTACACGCAGATGCTGGCCAAGCAGATGCGGCCGTTGATGGAGCAGAACGACCGCATTGCGCCGGTGCTGGAAAAGATTACCCAGCAGACGTTCCGCGCGTCCGAGATCGTGAATGGGCTGCTGAACTTCTCGCGAACGGGCGGGGCTGAGTTTGCTTCGGTGGATTTGAACCGGCTGCTGCACGACACGTTGACGCTGCTGGAACATCAGTTCAAGACGGCAGGAATTCGCGTGGAGACGGAGCTGGACATGAATTTGCCACGCGTCCATGGCAACGAAGGCAAGTTGCAGCAGGTGGCGCTGAACCTGCTGCTGAACGCGCGGGACGCGATGCATGGCTCGAAAAATGGGCGGATCCGCATCGCGACAGAACAATCAGGCGGGCGCATCTGGGTTGTGGTCCAGGACTTCGGTGGCGGTATCGAGCCGGAGAATCTGCATCGCATCTTCGATCCGTTTTTCACCACCAAGACCAAGCCGCGCGATGGACAACATAAGGGAACGGGCCTGGGGTTGGCGGTCAGTTACGGCATCATGCAAGAACATGCGGGTAAGATGCATGTGCAAAGCGTGGTGGGCACCGGCACGACGTTTCGACTGGAGTTTCCCGGCGCGGCTCGGAATGCGGCGGCAGAGGATACGGCAGTTAGCGATGCGGGAAATGCAGTCCGTGTTTAACTTCGAGGATTACGCGAAATGCGATTCAGTTTCAAGTTCCAGGTAAGGCGGGTCAATGTCTGAAGCGACTCTTACCATCCAATCGGACGTTACTGACGCGCGGCAGGTGGCGCCCACAGCTCGGGTGGTCGGCCCTGCGCGCATCCTGATCATTGACGATGAGGCTGCGATTCGGGAATCGCTGGAAGCGTTGCTGGGCATGGAGGGCTTCCACGTCACGATGGCGGTCGACGGCCCAGCGGGGCTGGAGCAACTGGCGGCGAGCGAGTTCGATCTGCTGCTGCTCGACCTGGCGCTGCCCGGAGAGAGCGGCATCGATCTGCTGCCGCGAATTCTGGAGGCGCAGCCAGACCTGCCTGTGATCATGATTACGGCGTACGGCACGGTGTCCAACGTGGTCGACGCGATTCGCGCCGGCGCGGAGAACTTCGTCCAGAAGCCGTGGGACAACGAGAAGCTTCTGGCGGACATTCGCGCGGCGATCGGACGGCATCGCGCCGAAGAAGAGCTGGTCCAGCTCAAGCGGGCGCTGAAGCAGCGCTACAACTTCGAGAATATTGTTGGTAAGAGTGAGCCGATGTTGCGGATGTTCGACCTGGTGGCGCAGGTTGCGCCCAGCCGGTCGACGGTGCTGATTCAGGGCGAGAGTGGCACGGGCAAGGAGTTGATTGCCAAGGCGCTGCATGCCAACTCGCCGCGGCGCGACAAGCCGTTTGTGCCGGTGAATACGGGGGCGGTACCATCCGACTTGCTGGAGTCGACGCTGTTCGGGCACGTAAAGGGCGCGTTCACGTCGGCGATCGCGGCGAAGAAGGGATTGTTTGAAGTGGCCAATGGAGGCACGCTCTTCCTCGATGAGATTGGAACGATGGGCACGGACATGCAAGCGAAAATCTTGCGCGTGCTACAGGACCGGCGCTTCATGCACCTGGGCGGCACGCAGGAGATACAGGTAGACGTGCGGATCATTGCCGCCACCAACGTGGACCTGCAGCAGGCGGTGAAGGAGGGACGGTTTCGCGAAGATCTCTTCTACAGGTTGAACGTGATCTGCCTTGAACTGCCGCCGCTTCGTGCGCGCAGGCAGGACATACCGCTCCTGGCGGCGCACTTTCTGAAGTTCTACGCCGATGAGAACGACGTGCCGGTGCCGACCTTAGCGCCTGACGCAATGCGCATCCTGATGGACTACGAGTGGCCGGGCAATGTCCGCGAGTTGGAGAATGCGATGGAGCGAGGAGTCGTGCTGGCGACCACCCGGACGATCACGCCCGACCTGCTGCCTGCCTCGCTGACGGGGAATACCTACTCGGCGAGCCTACTGGATCATCGGCCCGATGCAAGTCTGTTCGACTTGATGGAGGAGATCGAGCGGAGGATTATCGCCGACCGGCTGGAACGCTGCCACTGGAACCAGACAGAGGCGTCAGAGTACTTTAAAATTCCACTCAGCACGCTGAACCAGAAGATCAAGCGGCTGAATGTGGAGATCAAGAAACGCGTTCGGGATTAGAGCCTTTCCTTGAGGGTGTATAGGTGCTACCAACAGCAACTACCGAGATTCTGGACTTCGTCCAGATGACGCCCTTGAAATAGCTTCATAGCTTTAGGGATGCTCAGTCTATTTTGAGACTGGCCGATACGGCGGCGTCGCGAGGAATTCCTGATTTTTCCCGGCACTGATCAAGTTAGCGAACAGGCGGTAGGGGCCTGGGACGCCTTCGGAAAACTGCCTGTAGAGTGCGAGGCCAAGGTAGATCCAGGCGCCTTTGCCGGTTCGGCCGACGAGCAGTCCGCCGGCCTGTACTTGCTGGCCGTGATCGTGCGTTTCGAGCAGAGCCGTGTAACGCGGGTCCCAACTTTCCATGAAGCCGTGGCCTCGCTCCTCCACCCAGTTATTGAAGTCGGATGGCGTGATCTGGTTTGGCCAAGTGAGCAAGGGGTAGGCGGGAGCAAGGATGTGGACGGGCGCGTCTTCTTCGACGACCTTCTCGCCTCCACCTAGAGTTAGTGGATAAGGCCCGGTGCCCTCGGGGAGACGGCCTGTGTTGTATTGGGCGATGACAATTCCGCCGCCAGCTGCGTACGCGTTCAGCGCCGGATTGGCTGCGGCGAGTTCAGGTTGGGACTCATAGGCGCGTACACCGAGGACCACCGCGTCATATTGTTTGAGCGACTGGGGCGTTAGATCTGCGGCCGTGATGATGTGCGGATGGACGTAGAGATCTTCGAGGGCCGCGGGGACGTCATCGCCAGTACCAGGAAGGAACGCGACGTTGAGGCTGGGCGCAGTGGTGAGGTCGACGGCCGTGACGTGGAAGGTGGTTGGCGTGTAGTAGTTGGTGCTTTCGAGGCCTGCGTAGCCGACGCTGCGATAGCCCTCGCGATATTCGTGCCCGTGAACCTCGGTAACAACGGTGATGGGATACGACCGGTACGGGCTTGGGTCCGAGGTGGTGACGTAGGCGGTTTGGCGCGAGTTGCGGCCAGCAGGCGGTGCCGGCGGTGCGGGGTTGACCGCGCCGGGGACTGTGTAGCTCCATAGCGGCGGCAGTTCCAGGCGAAACTGCGGAGCTGCACCAGCTTCCGGATTGTAGGCAGAATAGCTAAGCGGGAAAGTGTCCCGGTTGATGGGGATGACCGCGGCGGTGACGGGAAGGCTGACTGATACGGGCGGAACGACGACGGCGGGCTGGCGGGGTTGGGAACTGGATGGATCAGCAACGATGGCGGTGAGATTCAGATCGACGCCGTGATCGCTGAACGTCACAGCGACGGTCAGCGGAGCGGGCGTCGCGGGCGCGTTGCGGAGCGCGGGATCGGAGATGTCATAGAAGGGCTGCTCGATGTTGGGGCGCGAGAAGTACGGGCGCGTCGGCGGGAGTTCTTTGTCCACCAGGGCGCGGAGGGTTTGCTGGCCATGAATCCCCGCCGGCAGGCCAGGCGGGAAACGCGGACTAGAGGCGTCGGCCGAGGCCGGCGAGCTGGATAGGGCGCGCGTCTTTACAGGGGCATCGAGGAAGTGGAGTTGAACGCTCTTGAGCTCGACGGGCTCGTTGCCGGTGTAGAAACTGGTGTTTACATCGATGCGCTGCGCCGTCGTCAGCAGGCCGGGGGCAATGCTGGAATCGGCAAGGGTTGCTTCGACGGACATGCCGTGTGCCAGTACCAGTGCGTCGTTGAGTTGAACGCGTTTGATTCGGAGTTCGTGGAGGAGATTGAAACTCTCGGCTGCCGGAAGGTCGTTGACGTACGCGTTTTCAAGCTCATGGATAAAGCCGTCGACGGAGCGCAGAGCTTCGCGGAGAGGAGGTGCGGTGAGATCGAGGTGGGCCGCGTCGAACAAGTGTTGGGCAGCGGCAATCTGGTGGTCAATCTGCTCGAGCGGTGTACGGAATTTGTCAGCCATCTCCGGTACGAGAGTTGCCATGCCGGGAAGGGAGACGTCAATGCCATCGAAGAAGCCGGATTCGAGGCCGGGGTCGTCTCCATCGGGCTGCTTGAGATGCGAGCCGTAACGATGGTAGGAGACGTCGGCGCGGCCGCCGCGACCCGCTCCGGCACCGCCTGTCATCTGGCTGCGTTGCAGGATGCGGCCTTCGCGCCCGAACTGGCCGTAGGATTCACCGCCGAGGAGGGGGTCGGTGTCGCCTTCGGGGACGACGACGTTGGCCTTGGGGACAGTTTCAGCAACTTTTCCGGTTACATAATTGTGGAAGTGTGCGGGGACGTACTGGCTGGTGGCGTAGTCGAACATGCCCTGGGCGTCGATGCGGCCGAAGGGTGAGCGTGCGTAGACCTTGAGCGGCTGCCAGGGCGGGAGCCCCTGGTCGGGAAATACGTTGGGATCGCCGGCGACTTTGAAGGCTTCCTG
>JALYIG010000386.1 GCA_030775885.1 Acidobacteriota bacterium
TTACTCTACTGTATAGCCGAAATTATCGCTGTAGAAACGAGAAGATAACACGACATTAGACTTCGGCGGCGGTGTTTGACCGACCTTCAAGGCGCCATTGCGCGATAGCATTCGATATTCGGCTACACCGCACCGACCTTAATGCCTTCCAGAACGATCTGGGCCACCGAAAGCGGATTCACGGGCTGACCAATGATGTGTCCAAACGCACAAGAGCTGAACAACACCTCAACCACGGCGCGCGAATCGTGCGGGCGCAGTTCGCCGGCGGCGACACGATCAGCAAGATATCGCCCCAGTAGACGGTGAACTTCATTGATCATTTCCTCTAATCCGTCCCTGATCCTCGGGTTTGAGGCCCCGGAAAGGAATAGACCCACGAGCGCACTACGCTCGCTCAGCATCCGGTCGAAACCGCTGGTCACCTCGGGAAGGACCACGACAGCGGGCCGCTGTTGTGCGCCGATGAGCAGATCCTGCAAGTCATGCAGAAAGCCGCGCTCGGTGGTCACAGCCAGTGACAGAGCCTCTTTGCTGGCGAAGTAATGATACAGCAAACCAGGAACGACGCCCGCGGCGGCGGCGACCTCCTTCATGCTCGCCCCATCCACGCCCTTGCTGCCGAACACCGTCAGCGCGGCGTCGATGATTCTCTGGCGACGCCACTCGGCCAAGTCCCGCCGGCGCGCCGGTCGCGCTTGAGGGTTACCCGATTGACCCGGCATCGGGATCTCCTTGATGCGTATGTGATTGGTCTGGCGTGAGTCTAGAGATGGTCAGCCCGCCATTTTGAAAAGCGAGGCCGGCCGACGACATTCTTATTCCGGCCAAGCGTCGCTGCGTCCGGAGCAATGGCATCGGAGCATGAGTCGGGACGGTCGTGTTACGCATCTTGATCATTTCCGTCAACGTGATCGATTTGCACTGCCTCGTCAGTTCGAATTTCGGCCTGTAGCCGCAATGCTTGATCTTTTCTTGTATCAATCGGCCCATTCAGGTCGGCGAGACTTATCCTATTTTATTTCGGGCAAGCTGACCTGACCGCCTAGAGGCATGAGACCACTACCCACCAGCCGGGGTACTGCCCGGCTCTTCCGTCCCTCACGACGCGCACGTGGACGGTGAGCGGGCTCCGCCCCCCTTGCTTCGCCGTGGTTTCCGTCTCTCAAACCGAGCCGGGCCGACCATCGGCCACCGGCGCGGCGATTCCGGCCCGGGTTCACCTTTAGGCCTCGTGTGAACTGGAGAGTCGAACACTCGCCAGGCTGCTCCAAGCGGGCCCTGTGTCGCATCCGCGCCGCGTGCTCAAGGTGGGGGCGGTGCATTTGCTCCAAGCGTCGCGGATCGCCGTCAGGATCGAGCTGGAAGACGTCTGTGCGCCGCGCTGAAGGCCGCCTGTCCTGCTAGAGTCCGCCGATCGCGGCCCTTTCAGTCCAATCTAACTCAAGGGTCCAACAACCTCCGGCGTCCTGCTCTGCAACCGCGTGCAGAGCGTCATCAATCCTCATGCATCCGGCGCTGCAGCAATCCGCGGATGTCAGAACGTCCGAGCGACCTACTTCGCTAAATCCAACGCCACGTCCAAGATCATGTCTTCCTGTCCACCCACCATGCGCCGCCTGCCGAGCTCCACTAGGATCGTGCGGGTGTCGAGCCCGTGCTCCGCGGCAGCCTTTTCGGCATGGCGGAGGAAGCTGGAGTAGACCCCGGCATAGCCGAGGGTGAGGGTTTCGCGGTCTACGCGAACCGGCCGATCTTGCAGCGGGCGCACGAGATCCTCGGCCGCGTCCATGAGCTTGTAGAGGTCGCAGCCATGCCTCCATCCGTAGACGTCAGCGGCTGCGATGAAGACCTCCAGGGGCGCGTTGCCTGCGCCGGCGCCCATTCCGGCGAGCGAGGCGTCGACGCGGATGGCTCCGTTCTGGACGGCCGCGATCGAGTTCGCCACGCCGAGGGAGAGATTGTGATGGGCGTGGATGCCGCGCTCCGTCTCGGGCTGGAGCACGCGGTCATAGGCTTGGAAGCGCTCCGCCACGCCGTCCATCGTCAGGGCTCCGCCGGAGTCGGTGACATAGACGCAGTGGGCGCCGTAGCTCTCCATGAGTAGGGCCTGTTGCGCGAGCGCTTCCGGCGGGCTCATGTGGCTCATCATCAGGAAGCCGGACACGTCCATCCCAAGGTTGCGCGCAGCTTCAATATGCTGCTTGGACACATCGGCTTCCGTGCAGTGAGTGGCGATGCGGACGGACCGGACGCCGAGGTCATAGGCGTGCCTCAGGTCGTGCACCGTGCCGATGCCCGGCAGCAGCAGGGTGGTGAGGACGCTGTGCTCGAGCACCTCCGCAACGGCCGCGATCCAGTCCCAGTCAGTGTGGGCGCCGAAGCCGTAGTTGAAGGAGGAGCCGGCGAGGCCGTCCCCGTGGGCGACCTCGATCGCGTCCACCTTGGCCTGGTCCAAGGCCTTGGCGATGGCCCTGACATGGTCGAGGCCGTACTGGTGGCGTATGGCGTGCATGCCGTCGCGCAGGGTGACATCTTGGATATAGAGCTTGGTCCGACGAGGGTCGAAGGTCATGCGGCGACCCTTTCTCGGCGGCGCAAGGCGATTCTCTCGCCGGTCTTCAGAGCCGCCGAGGTCATGATGTCGAGGTTACCGGCGTAGGCGGGGAGGTAGTGCGCCGCACCCTCCACTTCGAGGAAGACGGAGACCTTCAACCCCGTGAACTCGTGGTCCATTTCAGGGATGCGTAGGGGCTTGTTGTCCCCGATGCGCTCGAACTGAACCTTCTGCTTCAGGCGGTAACCGGGCACATAAGATTGCACCTCTTGGACCATCGCCTCGATCGACGCCTCAATGGCCGCAGGGTCGGCGTGGTCGCACAGGCAATAGACGGTGTCGCGCATGATCAGCGGGGGTTCTGCCGGGTTCAGTACGATGATGGCCTTGCCGCGCGTGGCGCCGCCCACCTTTTCGAT
>JALYIG010000387.1 GCA_030775885.1 Acidobacteriota bacterium
TACATGCACCAGGGCGCAACCCACAATGGCCCTAAGAGAGTGCGGATGGAAGCACGGCGCAGGCGGTCTACAGCAGAAATCCACATCCCGAGCAAAGAACGCCCTTGACACCGCAGCTACATGGAAGTCGATTTTGTAGCTGTGAGCGCCTCCACATTCAACAATGTGATTTCCCACGGGAATTCAACCGGATTCTCAGATGCTCTGCTATTCGATTGAGCCAAGCTGTCGAGGACTCACAGCTATTGGATAATGTACTTCGCGGGATTGATGAGATAGACGATTGCAAAGACCGCTAGTCCACCACCAGCTTGGAGCCAGGGCGTTGAGACATCCCCCAGTTCAATATGGATGAACCCTGTCAGGGCGCCAGCGAACCCAGACGCAGCAAGTGCAAGCACCACGCGAAAAACGAAGAACTGGCTTGCGGTCGGGTGTGGGATCGCCACTGCAAGTGCAAGCAGGACGACAATGAATGTAACGCCGAAGGAAAATGCCGCAATCTTCTCCCAAACCCCAATGCGCTCGTTCACAGCGTTCTCCATGACTGACATCATGTTTTGTAGCGCAAGCCTCAGAACCTCCGAGACTCCCAGGCCGTCTATCTGCTCCTTGATGAAAACCTTACGCTTCAGAATCGGGACACTTCCCGCCCTCGCGCTGATCCTATAACACTGAGCAGCTAACCATTCCTCAGAGACGCTCGATTCCTCAGGCATTCGCGTGCTCAAGGTGCGATGTGTCATGAGCCTTGAAAAGGAATTTAGTGTTGCTAGCATCTACAGTCACGATGCGTTGCGTCCGCCAGTCCTCAATCTCATCAGGAAGTTCATCTGGAGAGGAGTAATCCCTGATTCCACCGTGGTTTTCCGGGGACTCGACACGAATTATGCGGTCCACCACGCCATCCGACTGAAGCTCCGCCAATGCGAGCGAGAGCGATGCCAAGCTCACTGGACCGAGCTGCTGTTCGAAATGCCGAATTGTGTACTGAGCGCCCCGGTGAGCGATCAACAGCGCGACGATGCGCTTTTTTAGTTCCGCTCGCGCAGCCTGCTCCCGTTTGATCTGCTCTGGGTCTTCATTTGTTCGCTTTCCGAATCTGCGCCAGAACATACTCATAGTCCTCTCTGTTGCATGTACCGGGAAGGGTGAACTCGTTTACAGCGCCCGCCATCACTGTATGTATGGGACGCGATGGCACGGAAAAAGGTTCATCGGACGTCTTCAGCCACCACAGATTCGACTTATCACAAACCGTGTCAGCATCCCAGAAAGCATCTATGCTTTTCGACGCCTACTCATTGTCGAACAAACTGTCCTGCTGAGCGCCGGTCGCGGCGGTCAAAACCGCGCCTTTTGTATCCCGCAGCCGCGAATCACTGTACCGCAGGACTTGCTTTAGGGACGATCTGCTCTTCCATAAGTTCTGCTGTGCGTTGGAGATACTCTTCTCCGTGAACTGAAAACGGGACGCGAAATGAGCGAAGAAGTGCCATAACTTCGTGAGCTGATCGGAGTAGTCTGCGCTGTAATCATGGGCGTGAATCCTCATCTCTGCAAAGCCGTCGCTATGGACCCTCAGAACGTCAACCGCACGGACCTCGTGTCGCTGATATCGTTTGATGCGATATTGCCCGCCCTTTTCATCGTATTGATTCTCAAGCTTATAGAACACTCGCGCCTCGACCGCCTTCAGTACGAGAGCACGACCAGCAGGACCACTCTCTATCCGCACGTCAGCTAACGCACGCGAACCGGCCCTACTGAGCAGGTCTGGCTCTTTCAATAGATCAGCTCTTCCGAGACTGGTCAGCTTTTTTGCCAACGTATCGTCATTTACCAACGCGGCCGCATTCGCCTTCGTAGTTTCATATAAGAATACATGCTGGCCGCCGTACTCCTCGCTGTTCCGCAGCAACCTCAGGACAGCGGATTCCGGTAATTTTCCGTCTTTTACAGCGGGGATGATCCGCTCACGAATCTGTTTCCAGGTGCCCGAGGTCGGGATTTCGTGAGCCTTGAGAACGATGCTCACTTCTGAGAGGTTGGACGTGCCTTCCAATAGGTCAAGCAACTGCTCTAGTTTGCGGGGTTGGATGGGCTACCTCTTTCTTTGCCTCGAATGCTATCAGGGAAGACCGCAGATTGGCACGCAAGAACGGGAGCCGAGCCAAAATCTGTGGGATGCAACGCCACAAATGACGATTTCACACCCCGGGCGGGATCGCAGGATTCTAGACGCGTTTCTCGGTACTGATCTGGTTCTTGCAATGCGGAGCTCTACAACGACAAACGCGGCTGAACACTAAAGATCCCATGGATGTTGATAGCTTGGCTCCAGCATTGTCTGATCGGTGCAATTCATATCTGTGCAGACAATATTCAACTTCACAAGCGCGGTTAAGGAGCGGCCGAGGTCAGCTCATGATGAGGCGACGCGAGCGGTTCGATTGATCGATAACCCTTCGATTTTTCATGCGATTCGCCGCCGGATTCTGTCGTTAGCATCATCCCGCAGAGTCATTAAGGCGTGAACAACGCTTCCCATTTTTCGCGCTTGGATACTGACTGGTCTATTTGGCAGGCACGTGCCGGAGGAACTTTCCCACCAAGATAAATCCTCGCCAGCCTCGTCCATATCGACATCGCCGTAGAAAACCTTGTGGATAACAGATTGTGGCGGAACACGGAATTGACGGATTACGCTAAACCCAATTTCTCGGGCCGCTGGGCTCTGAGATACTTCAGTCGCGCGAAGCTCCGGGCTTTCACCTGGTGACGGGCGTTTTTTCATGGCTAGCTCAGCCTTGAGCCAAATACACGGCGTAGGCCATTGTTTCGAGATATTCAATGCCGCGCTATGGTGGCTTGAATCTGGACACATCTCCAACCGAAGTTTGTCGATCTTCTCAAAGGAAATTTCGCCTTCGGCCAGAGGGCCGACGAACTCTTCGAAGAAAGATAACTCCCCGGCGATGGCATCGACGATCTTCTCCTCGACACTCTTTTCCTCATGAGGATTGTGCGTTCGCCTGAACGCCATGCGGCTCTGATCGGTCAGGATTAGCAAATGGGCCAGTTCATGCCACTTTGTGTGATATCGGCGAAGCTTACGCCTCCGGCGGCAATCGACGACCGAAACAAATTCAGGTTCCCACAGTTCCCGATACGACAAACGCAGAGTAATGCCTTCAGTATCAGATTGAAATTCGTTATCCAAGAGCTTGAAGATCGCCTCGCCTCGGTTCACATAATCTCGTATCGTCTGGCGTAGGTCCGCGTCTTGATGAATCTCAATAAATCTGGTTCTCAATTTGCTTTCCAACCATCCCAGAATGGCCTCAGGCGTCTTTGGCCCATCAAAGTCCGCGATTAACACACGAACTCTGCCGCGGCAAAACCTAACAATCTGACCAACCGGATCGGCAGAGGCGGGAAGGCCCAGATCTTTCGCGAGTTTATGGCTGACAATATGATCGTTTAATTTGGCCATAGCGGTTTTCAGTCAAACGCTTTGCTCAGGGCCCTGTACAAGTTTACCCAGTCGTCCATGCCAAACTGCTTGATAGATCTGCTGCTTCTTCTGGCTACGACAGAACGGTATGCTTCCAATACTTCTACGGTCTGTGCATAGCTAAGATCCAATTTCTCAGCAGCCTCAGAGAGTTCTGGCGGTATCGTAATTGCTTCCCGAGCGACTACCGATACGGTCCCGCGCAATAAGTAGTCGATCGATGCGCCTAACGCATTAGCTATTCGTAGTAGATATTCAGAGCTTACATTTCGCTTACTGTTTTCGACGTCGCTCAAAAACCCTTTACTGATGCCGGTCCGTTCTGCCAGTTGATCTTGCGTCAGGCGCTTCGCCTCCCGGATTTCCCTAATCCGGTCACCGACAGTGGCCATCCGTTACCTCCAGCATGTTCATAAAAGTAAGCATACAGAGAATCTCTCGCATTTCAAGCAAAAAGAGTACTTGACACGGCGAACGCAAATGGCGCAGTCTCGTATCTAGTTCTCTATTAGTGGAACACAGTCGTCGAATTACTGAGGTTTTTCATGGCCAGAAAACGCATCGTTTGCATCGAGAAGTCCCCCACACATCATGATCGCCACCACCATATCGCAGCGGTGGGCGTCGGAACACAGGCCGATCGAGCGACTGAAAGACTCACAACCCCAGACGTCATCGCCAATATCGAGGCCCCGTACGGCGACCGCTACTTCGTCAGAGGCAGTGACGGCAGTGACGCGGCTGTGACCGTCAAGAGCTGTCCCGTCTGTGGTCCAGATCACAAGATCATCAGCACGACACGCGACAACACGAAGAAGGATAGACGTGATGGAGTATGCCAAATGGCTTTCCATCTAGAGATGACCTACCTAAAGCGAGTGGCCATTCTTTCACTTGACTCCCCCATGCGTGCGGCACACACTTTTTCGATCCCTTCTGACCCTAAGCTGTTCGTCATGTGCCACGCGCTTCAGCCGTCCATCCGAATCGAGCACCTCTGGAGATCTTCGCTATGCCTGCTCAAATCAAGCACCTCTTTGTCCTGATGATGGAAAACCGAAGCTTTGACCACCTGTTCGGCTTCATGAAGGCGCCCGGCTATCAAATCGAAGGGTTGGACCCAGCTGCGCTTCCGTTTAACGAAGATTCGCGTGAGAACGAGATCTACGCATCTTCCGACGCCCGGCCCACCGGCGATCTCGCAGCCGATCCCAATCATCACTTTGCCGACGTCACCGAGCAACTCTACGGTGTCCCGAATCCCGCACCGGGTCAAGTGCCCGACATGTCCGGCTTTGTTCGGAACTATGAAACCAAGAGCGGCAGCGCCGCCCTCGGCGCCAATATTATGAAGTGTTTTGACCCTGCCGGTCTGCCCGTACTCACCACGCTCGCCCGGCAGTATGCCATCTGCGATCATTGGTTCTCTTCGATTCCCGGGCCAACTCTTCCCAACCGCCTTTATGTACACTGCGGCACGTCACGGGGCCGCCTCGACATGGCGCCCGAATTCTATAGCGGCTTCTATACCGTCTACGAGGAACTCGCCAAGCAAGGCGTCTCTTCCTGCATCTATTGGTCTGACTGGTCCGGAACCCTTACCTTCAGCGGCCTCATGGCACACCAAAACCTCTTCTACGACGCCTACGCCAACTTCGCCGCCGTATGTAATGGCAACGCCGACGACGTCCCAACCTACTGCTTCATCGAGCCGCAGTACAACCCCGCCAACAACCCAGCCGGTGGCACCCTGCCCGCCACCGACCAGCACCCCGACAACGACATGCGCGACGGCGAAACCCTCATCCAGAATGTCTACAACGCCATCCGCCAGAACGACAAGCTGTGGCACTCCAGCGTCCTCCTTATCATCTACGACGAGCACGGCGGCATCTTCGATCACGTCCCGCCTGTCCCCCTGCCCTCGCCCGACAACATCTCTTTGATCGCTCCACGATTCGACTTCAAGCTCAGTGGCGTCCGCGTTCCAGCCGTAGTCATCTCGCCTTACATCGCACCTGGAACTATCTGCTCCACAGTCTTCGATCACACCTCCGCCATCGCCACTGCGCTCAAAATGTTTACCCCTGCAACCTGGCCGTCAAATAACCTCTTCTCGCGCGCCGAAGCCGCCAACACGTTCGACACGATCCTCGATCTCAACATGGCGCCCAACGACGCGTGGCCAAACTTTGCAGCCCCAGTCTACGGCGGCATTGCGCCGAAGATTCAGGCCGCCGCAGCCGCAGCCGCTCCGCTCTCCGACCTCCAGGAAGAGATGCTGGACCATGCCCGCAGCCTCAACGCTTCGCTCCCCGGTGAATTCCAGGTGCAGGTGCCTCGGCGGCTGGATCAGGCGGCCATTGCCGGCGCCTTCTCTCAGGCCGTCGGAAGCGCTGCAATAGCCGCTCACAAGCAGGTCAAGTCATGAGCCGCCTCCGCTGGATTCCCCTCATCTTGCTCGTCGCCTCCAGCGTCCACGCCGAGGTTTGGAAGACCACCAAGCAAGCCTGCGAGGACGCGCATTTCTTTCACGGCACTCAGTTGCACAATGCCGAAGAGTGCGGTGTCGACTTCTTTACTCTCGATCCCATTGGCCCCGCCATCGGCAGCATCGCAACCGGCAGCTCGTTCGGAGGCGGATTTCATTTCGTCAAAAAGCCCACCGCCAACAATGGTTTCACGGTCAAAGCCCTGTACACTCTCAACTCGTCGTTCCTCTTCGGCGGCCAGTATCAACTCAACTTCCGGGCTCCTCATGCCATCGTGACCGGCAGAAGGCCAGACGGCCATGGCGGCCAAACCGACACTACCAATGGCAATCTTTTCATCACCGCAGCTCACTTCGATCTCCACGCCCAGGACTTCTACGGGCTCGGCCCCAACAGCACACTCACCGGCCACGCCGTCTATCGCCAACACGAGACCTGGTTCGGCGCTCAGGGATACTCGCCGCTCACCTCTTTCGGTAACTACTTTGGCATCTTCGGCGTCTCTGGCCAGTTGAAATATGTTCATCCCGCTATAGGAGGAGTCAACGGCGACTCGTTTTCTTCCGTGCGCGCTCGCTACGGCGAAGCTGGAGCACCGTCCTCCACTGTCAACCCCGATTTCATCGCCGTGGGCGCCGGTGTCGACGTCCGCACGCCCACCTCCCGGCCGCGCATCTGGGAGCATCATGAAGCCCAGGCGACTTACACGCACTACTCCGAACTCGGGTCCAGCCAGTTCTCCTTCCACCGCCTTGAGGCGTTTACCAGCCTCTCCTTCGACGTGTCGAAATCACTTCCCAAGACAGCACCTGGCCGGTCTTTGCTCGACCAGTCCGAACGGTCCTGGTGGAGTAATGCGCTTTGCATGGAAAACTCGCGCAGGGGATGCGATATCGGTTCCATAACATCGACCACTCTGCTCACGATCTCCTATACTTCGGCTGGCAGCTCCGTTCCTTTCTACCTGCAGCCGACCCTTGGGGGCGCGGATTTCGAGGGCGTCGACACGCTCCGCGGCCTGGTTGACTACCGGCTGCGCGCGCCCAACCGCCTCCTCACCCAGATCGACTTCGACAAGGCGGTGGCCAATCTCGGGGTAAACGGTCACCCCATCGGCCAGTACGGCCTCTATGCCTTCTTCGATGCAGGCAACGTCGCCCTCACGCCAGGCCAGCTTACCGCCCAGGGTCTGCGCACCGATGCAGGCGTCGGCGTCTCGATCGCCATCCAAAACAAGCTGGTCTTTCGCGCCTACATCGCGTTCGGAGCCGGCGAGGGAAGCCACATCAACGGGAAGGCAGCGAACACCTTCGCGCTAACTCCCCAAAGCGTAGGCTCGTGGATTCCGTAGGAACGCCGATTTCGCACGGATTACAAAGTGGGCTCTGCGAGGACCTAGGC
>JALYIG010000388.1 GCA_030775885.1 Acidobacteriota bacterium
CCTTGATCCTCGCCAGCAATCCAAATCCGATTGTCACATCCTTGGTTAGCCGTCCCTGGAAAGTCTTGATGCGATGGCCGGGATTTGCTACCGTCAACGTTCCAGTCATCGCGCCCATCACGCGCGCCTCCATGTCCGGAGGATCGAACTTCGGGTTCGGCTTGTATGAGAGCGTGATCAACCCCGGAGTTTCGCTCTCTACCTTCCATTCAAACGCCTCAGGCATTAGGTTCAGCAGTTCGATCGCGCTCTTATCGTCGTGCTGTCCGTTCTGCCTCTGCTTCTGCTGCGCGCCTGGGTCGTGGATAAACTTCTGCGTGTTCGCATCATCCTCGTCCAGCACCGCCTTCGAAGCTGGCTTGCCGTTCACCTCAATGTGGCGGCTGATCGCCCCGTGCTCAGTCTCCACCACCACGACCTTGTCCTTGCCGTCATCTGTCCGCACATAACGCCAGTGCGTCCGGTCGTCGCGGTCCGCCGCAAGCTGCGTGTTCACCGCCTGCTGGACAATCTGCTTCGCGTCTTCCGCCGGCAATGTGTGCGCCGCTGAGAGCAGCATCACCACCACCGCGCCAATCCAATATTGCCTTCTAAACCGCATCCGTCTCCTTAGACTCCGATCACTTCCAATTGTGATGCTTCGCACCCTAATCCTATTGATCCCAAATCACTTCACCCATTCCACCCGCACGCTCTTCTTTCCCAGCCGAAGCACAACCGAGCCGCCCGCCTGCGCACCGCGCAACAACTTATCCGAAACCTTTTCTCGGTCCACGCTCACTGCATTCTCGGCGATCTTCCTGGTCGCCTCGCCCGCGGAACTCGCCAGCCCAGCCATTTGCAGCAACTTAGGCAGCCGCACCACCGCGCCATCTTCCGCCATCTCCGCAACCAAACCCTCCGCGCTCAGCGACACCTCCACCACTGGGGCATCGTCGGCCACAGCCCGCTGCTGAAACTGCCTCGCCCAGCTCTCCGCCGCGGTATCCGCGTCCGCAGCCGAGTGGAAATCCCGCACAATCCCCCACGCTAAATTCTTCTTCGCCTGCATCGGATGCAGCTTGCCCAACTCCACCGCCGACTGCATCGCCTCAATCTCCCGGGGCCGCAGGTCTGTCAGCAACGTCCAGTACTTCCACATCAGCTCATCGGAAATCGACATCAGCTTCCCATACATCTCACTAGACGGTTCATGAATCCCAATCGCGTTCCCCAGCGACTTCGACATCTTATGTACGCCGTCCAGCCCCTCAAGGATTGGAGTCATCAGAACAATCTGCGGCGGCTGCCCGGCATCCCGCTGCAGATCGCGCCCCCGCATCAGGTTGAACCTTTGGTCCGTCCCACCCAACTCCACATCGCACTTCAGCATTACCGAGTCGTACCCCTGCACCAGCGGATACAGCATCTCGTGTACGCCAATCGGCTGCTCGTCCTGGAACCTTTTGTGGAACTCATCCCGCTCCAGCATCTGCGACAGCGTCGCCTTCGCCGCCAACCGGATCATTCCCTCAAACCCAAGTTTGTCCAGCCACTCCGAGTTGTACCGGACCTCGGTCTTCTCCGGATCGAGAATCTTGAACACCTGCTCCTTATAAGTCTCCGCGTTCTGGTTGATCTCTTCGCGCGTCAGCGCTTTCCGCGTCACATTCCGCCCCGTAGGATCGCCGATCAGCGCGGTTGCGTCACCAATCAAGAAAATTACCGTATGCCCAAGCTGTTGAAAGTGCCGCAGCTTACGAATCAGCACGGTATGCCCCAGGTGCAGGTCCGGTGCCGTCGGATCAAAGCCCGCCTTGATCCGCATCGGCACACCCTTCGCCACCGACTGCGCCAAGCGCTCCTTCAGAGCCTCCAGCGGAATAATCTCCGCCGCCCCCTTCGCAATCAACTCCAATTGCTCATCCACCGTCGCAAATTCCGCCATACTCTCCCGCACCGCACACTGCATCCCTCTAAGTATAAAGACTCACTCCAAAATTACCTCGCCGAATCGCCCCTTCGTGCCCCTCATTGTTTGTCATTCCCGAAGGGAATCTGCTTTGGCCTTCTGTCTGTCATTCTGAGCGCAGCGAAGAATCCCCGCATTTCGCTCGTCCCCCACTAAGACTGTCATCCTGAGCGAAGCTGCTCACCACCCGAGCAGCGCAGTCGAAGAGTCCCAAGGGCGAAAACACGAAAGGCACCGACAGGAAATCGGTGCCCTCGGTGTCCATCGGTGTTAAGTCTTTGCCCTTACCCCTTTTTCTTCGATGCCACAGGAGCCGCAACCATCGGGAGATCCGAGCTCCACATATCCTCCACGGCCTTCCAGCTTCCATCCGCCTGCTTCTTCCAGACCTCCAGATACTTACCCGTATCGGGAACGGCCTTGCCATCTGGACCCTTGAAGCTCGCCGTGTAGGTTCCCTGAATGTATACCAGCTCGCCCGAGGCTGCAGACTTCACCGTCACCGGCGTCCACGAGAGGCTGTTGCCCGGCACCAGCAACTCCGCCCAGGCCTTCTGCTCCGCGTCTCTGCTGGCCAGCAACGGCCCATTCGGCGGCATCACCGTCGCATCGTCGGCGTAGTAGGAGGCCACCGTAGCCGCATCCATAGCCACGGCCGCCTTCGACCACGCCATATCCGCCGCCCTCACAGCATCCTCCACCGCCTTTGTATCCACCGGCACCGGAGCCTGATTGCAGCCCGCAACTAGCACCAGTCCCGCAAAGCATCCGCACACAACTGCACGCAACCCGGACCCGGAGAGTTGTCTTCTTTCGCAATGAATCGTCATCGGCGGTTCCTCCTGTCGGGCGAGTCTACCCGATTCACCCCACCGCCGTCCCCTATCGGCCCAACAGGCACACCACGTCCGTCTCATACGTGACATGTCAACGGCATCGAACGATGCCTTACCCGCGAGTCCTGACCACCGCGACCGGCTTATCCGAGTTCCACGTCGCTGCCACGGCCTTCCAGCTTCCGTCCGCCTGCTTCTTCCACACGGCCAGGTACTTTCCGCCGTCGGTCGTCTGGACCTTGCCTTTGCTAGCCTTGGTGATCAGCGTATAAACGCCTACGTCGTACACCAACTCGCCCGATTTTGCCGCCTCCACCCTCCCGGCGGTCCACGAAATATCCGTTCCGGGAGTCAGAATATCGGCCCAGGCCTTGCGTTGTGAACCCTTATCCATCGCCATCGCCACACCGGGAGCCATTGCGATAGCATCGTCCGCGTAGAATCCAATGGTGCCTTCCACATCGTGGGCCGCAGCCTTCTTTGCCCAAGCCGCATCCGCCGTCCGAACCGCATCCATAGACGCCTGCAGATCAACCGCACCTGCCGGCTTGCTATGTGTCTTAACCCAGTAGCCTCCACCCGCCGCTAGCGCCGCCAGGCACAGGAAGGCGACAACGACACCCGTCTTTGAACCTTGTTTCGGGTTGGTTTTCGAAGCCACATCCGTATCAGTCCCGCTCATAAGGTCGATCATGGTCAATCCTCCTACGCGCAGAACTCTACGCCCTGCACCAGGAGACTGGCCGTGACATCGGTCACACTGCGCATGGGGTTCGCCTCACGTTCCCAAATCAGCGCGATGCTCACCAGACGCCCGGTCAGACTCCCTTCTGCTCCACCGCAACCACCCACAAATCCTGGTCGCCGACGTTCTCCAGCGTGTGCGGCCCCAGCGGTCCGGACCACATCACCTCCACACTTGGCGTTCCGCCCATCCTACTGTCTGCCACCAAGTTGCCGTCGCCATCGCACCGCACAAAGTCGCTCCAGCTTCGGATGAACAACGCGGCCGGCCACCGGTGTGTATGCAGCGGGACCTTGTGTCCCGGAGGAACCCGCGTATCCAGCACCCGAACCTGCTCATTCTCCATCAGCAGCGTGTGGTACTCCGGCGCCGCACGCAGCGCGTCCAATTCCTCCGGCCAGGTCCAGTGTTCGTTCGCCATAGGCACAGTTTACCCTCGCCCAGCCGACGGCATCCCAAACTTCCGCATCGAACCTGACAGACCCACGGAGCAAGCATGCCCAGGCCAAACCTGAAATTCGCAACCGCCGCACTCATCGCTGCTTTCTCCCTTTGCGCCGTCCACAGCGCCGACGCCCAGTCGGCTGCCGCTATCCCCAAACTCGATCCCAACCGCCTCACCGGAACCTACTTCGAGATCGCCAGGTATCCCACCAAGCGCGAAAAACAGTGCCTCGCCAACGAGATGGTTCTTTACGCCCTCGGCGACAAGCCCAGAGCCTTCCAAATCGTCACCTCGTGCCAGGTAAAACAAGACAACTCCGAGTACTGGAACAAGAGCGGCAAGCTCGACAAAGCCGCCAACGGCCAGATCAAACTCGGTGCCATCTGGCCCTTCTCAGTCAAATATTGGGTCATCGCTATCGCTCCGGACTACAGTTGGGCGCTGGTCGGCAATCCCAACCACAAGTCTCTCTGGATACTCTCGCGCACCCCAACGCTCGCGCCAGACGTGCTGAGCAGTATTCGCTCGCAGGCCTCGGCCCAGGGTTTCGACACCGCCAAACTCATCGCCATTCCGCAAACGATGCCCGGGGATCAGCAGGCATCGGCGCCACCCGAGCCGCATGCCGCCCCCCAACCTTGAAGCTGCCATCCTCGCTCTGCTTCACGCCCGTGGCCCCGGCAAGACGATCTGCCCTTCCGACGCCGCACGTGCCATCGACCCCGAACAATGGCGCTCCCTGATGCAGCCCGTACGCGACGCAGCTCTGCGCCTCGTCTCTGCCAGACGCATCGTAATCACCCAGCACGGGCGCCCCGTCGATCCCGCCACTGCAAAAGGTCCCATCCGTTTGCGATTGCACTAAAACCGTTCAAGCCGCGCAGGCTACGCGCGCCAGCTTTCTCCGGTCTTACACGCATGGCCACTAAATCTCGCAGTCCGAAGAAAGAGCCTGCCAAACAAACCTCCCGTTGCTGGCCCGGTTACGAACCTGTCCCTGGAAAATCGCGCGACGAGAAAGGAAGCTGCAAGCCCAAGGCCCATCAAACCGCTGCCGAACGAAAGTCCGACTCCATGGCCGCCGCAGCTTCCAAACGTCGCAAATCCCGCTGAGGCGAACGATCAGCTATATTCTCGTCTCATGGACGCCGAACGCCTTCGCGCTTACCTCCTCACCCTCCCGCACGTGGTCGAAACCATGCAGTGGGGCGCGAATCTCGTCTTCTGGACTGGAGACAAAGCCATCGGCGGCAAAATGTTCGCCCTCATTAACCTCGACGAGCCCGCCCCTCAAACCACGCGGGAACGCCTGGTTCTCTCGTACGCCGCCGGCCCCACCCGCTACTCCGACCTCCTCGAAATCGAAGGCCTCGTCCCCGCTCCCTACATGGCTCGCATCCACTGGGTCGCCGCCAGCCGCTGGGACATCTTCTCCACCCCCGAATGGCACCGCGAACTCCACGCCGCCTACGACCTTACCCTCGCCAAGCTCCCCAACAAGGTCCTCGCCACCCTGGCCCTGCCAGCCACGAAGCAAAAGACCCTCATCGCCGCACGCCGCAAGCTCCTGGCCGCAAAATCAACCAGGAAGTAGCCCCGGCGACCAGCTATTTCGCAGGCATCCTGTTGTTCTTCGGAAAAACCTCCACCTCGGCCAGCCCAAGCTCCTTCAACACCGGCGGAACGTACATGCCAACCGTCCCCGAAATCCCTTCTTCAGCCCATACCACCCGCCCACCGGATTCTTTTCCGACCGCCCGCACGCCTCAATCGACTCCGGCGTCGCAGGCTTCTGTTCATCGGCGCTGCCCAGTAGCAGCCAATCGCCCTTTGTCTTCAGCATCGCGTGCAAGTCCTCGATGCACCGCAGGTGATATCGCAGTTGCGTCTTCCCGACCTGGCACACCAGCGCAGGCGGGTCGGCTGCCTCCTCCCGCCAAGCCTGAAAGTCAGAGGTCCCCGGCGGGGTCTTCAAAGTCCACGGGCTTTCCTTGGTTCCAGCAGCGTTTGCCATTCGCACACTCTTTGTGTTCCGTGCCGCAGAGCTATCAGAACACTTCGCGCCAAAAAGGAAATGGCCGACGCCAGTCAGCGCCGGCCCGTCCAGCCATGCTCAAACCAGACTTCCCTCAGCCTTCGCCGCAAAGATTCCCGCAAACGAATTCCGGTACGCATACACCAGGATCAATTCGCCCAGGATCAGGAAGATCGCCATCTGCAAGCCCGGCAGTGCGAGCGTCACGTGGAACAACGTGACGTTCAGAATGATGCCTGCCAACAACGTCAGGGCCAGCGGAACAAATCGCCCAAGGAAAAGCATCATTCCTGCCGCAGTCTCGATCACGCCGTACAGTACCAGCCATTTGTGCACAAACATCATGCCCATCATCGCGCCCCCGTCGCCAGTCATTATCGGCAGGTGCAGAAGGCTGTTGTTCATCACGTGATTCAACCCGAACGCCATAAACAGCAGGCCCAGCATAATGCGTGCGGCAAAGACTAGTAACTTCATACGTGCTCTCCTGAGAAAAGACTAGAACTGCGTGGCCGAATGCAACCCGCCGATGTCAACGCCAACCTGCGTGATGCAAAATGATGGAATGAAGACGAATCCCGATTCCAATTCGGCATCAGCATACTCCGGCGACCCCTCTCCTGCGAATACAACTCTCGATACGCCCGGCGTCTCGCTCTCGCTCGAAGGCCGCACCGCCCTTGTCACTGGAGGCTCTCGCGGCATCGGCGCAGCCACCGTCCGCCTGTTTCGGCAGGCCGGAGCCCGGGTCGCCTTCAGCTACATCTCCGCGCAAGCGCAGGCCGAAGCGCTCTCCGCGGAACTCGGCGGCGCTACCGTCTGCCTGCCCATCCGCCAACCGCTTGCTACACCCGAAGATGGAGAAGCTCTCGTCGCCGCCACCCTCAGCGCTTTCGGAGACCTCGACATTCTGATCGCCAACCACGGCATCTGGCCGCCCGTCGAGACAACTATCGCCGCCATGACCACAGCCCAGTGGCGACGCACTATCGCCACCAACGTCGACAGCGTCTTTGGCCTCTGCCACGCCGCCACAGCTCACATGCTGACTCGTGAACGTGGCCCAGCCGGCACGGAATCTGCAGGCTGCGTCCCTCTCCAGTCTGCCCGCGGACACATCGTTCTCATCGCCTCCGCCGCCGGCCAGCGTGGAGAAGCTGGCCACGCCGACTACGCCACATCGAAGGGCGCAATCATCGCCCTTACTAAATCCCTCTCCTCCGAACTTGCTCCGTACGGCATCTACGCCAACTGCGTCGCCCCCGGCTGGACCCACACCGAGATGACCGGCTCCGTCTTCGACCTGCCCGCCGAGGCCGCGCGCACCAATCCCACCATCCCCATCGGCCGCCCAGCCCACGTCACCGAGATCGCCGGCCCCATCCTCTTCCTCTGCACCCCTTTCGCCGGCTTCATCTCCGGCGAAATCTTCAACGTCAACGGAGGCGCCGTCCTCACCGGCTGACCGTCAAGCTCATCTGGACCTGCA
>JALYIG010000389.1 GCA_030775885.1 Acidobacteriota bacterium
GAAGAACCCCCGCATTGGTCTTTCCTCCGCCCGCCCTGAATCCCCGGGTGCCCCATCCTTCGCGGCCCTATCGCGAAGGGTGGGATGTATAAACTCCGTCCGTTTGCACGTCATTCTGAGCGCCCCCCTTGTTTGTCATTCTGAGCGCAGCGAAGAACCCCCGCATTGGTCTTTCCTCCGCCCGCCCTGAATCCCCGGGTGCCCCATCCTTCGCGGCCCTATCGCGAAGGGTGGGATGTATAAACTCCCACCCATCCACAATCCTCCCAACCCGCCATTCCCCAAAACAACACATTCAATCCCAGCGGCAGATACTGCCCCCACTCCCACCTGACCGCTGGAGCCCAATTGCGATCGTTACACCTTAAGCGATTCCGCCGACCTTCCAGCCGCAAAACGCGAAACCCGCTTTGCACCAACGCCGATCACACCAAGCGCGGCCGCCAGAAAGACCCCATTGCCGATCCGAGCCCACAGCAGCCCACCGGGAAGCAAAGGCTTCTGCAGAAAGGCATGAACCCCGTAAGCAACCGCTCCACCCGCACCCAGGCTGAAAACATGCAGCGCGCTCCATGCGGTGCGCCGAGACAGGATCCAGACCACGCACAGGAACACCGCATCGATCGCCAGCAGCGCAGCGCACGCCCCCCAGCCCCATTTTGGCGGTGTGCTCATCACACCTAACCCAAGCAAAAAGGCCATCACCCCGATACCCCACGCACTCGGCACAGCACCGGCAACAGCGTGGCGGACACCAGCCGGAAGCAGAAACGCACTAAGCACAACCGCGACAAACAAAACGCACACGCTCAGGAGCTGCACATGCAACCCCACAAACTGGTTTTGCTTGAACCCAAACGCGAAGTTAGCCACCGAGCCCAGCCCAAACAGCACCGCCACTACAGCATCGCCAACGCACCCCATCCACGGCGCATCCGCCTCAGCCGGATACAGTGCCTCTACCAGCACAATCGAAACACCCATGCTCCAAAACATGTGGAGGTTAACCATAAACAGCGTCCACCAGCCACCGATACCCAGTGCCGGAAGATATGCCGCATCGAGCAGGTGCATTTGCATCTTCAGATAGTCATGGTTGAACAGCGACTGCGTCACCAGCCCCTCTGCGATCAGCGTGTAGGCAACGCCCAGCAGAAGCATCGTTGGCCATCCGCGGCCCGCCCGCCGCGCCACGTCGCGAATCAGCACGGCGCCTCCGCCATACGCCGGAGCCAGCACAATCAGTGCCGGCAACAGCTTCAGCGGCAGATCGCCCAGCAGATATTCCGCCACCATCGGAGCTACAACAAACAGCGTGATCACGGCGGAAATCTTTCTCTTGGGCGCGACCATCGTGTCCTTTCACTGTCGTGACCATACTAGACAATCGCGCCCACCCCGCACAGAAATCGACCCGGCCGCGGCCCCGCGCACTTGAGTGCCGGAGGCGCGACCACATACCAGCCTGGGCCGAAGGCCTGGGTTGGTGTCCGCATATTGTCCAAGGGCTGAATGCCCGACATATGCCCTCAAACCCATGATCCCAGTCACTCGCGGCAGTTCGCGCAAGGAATCGAACAACCCCGAAGAGGGCATGACAACTCATCCGAACTCCGGCTTCGATTCCCCCGTTTTCCACCGCTCGGCCCTTGACACGCCCCGTATAATCGGTAAAGAGAAGACTGGAGCGCGGCATAATGCCTGGCCCTGTCCTGAACGCCGTGGGGCGACCAATGCAAGATGGTAAACGTATCATTTCAGATACTTTAGCTCCAGAGCCGCGCAAAATTACGACTTTCCGCTCGCGGTCTAGGATCAGTCCGGACTCCTCCCGGACCAAGTCCATGCCTAACCCTCTTCTTTCGGCGACTTTAGGTTTTGAAGTCCGGAAAAAGGAATACTCCACCCTGGTGCCTGCGCAGACAGCCCTACCTCCCACAGCGACCGCCGCGACATCAATCGGTTATAGTGGTGTCGCACAGTTGCGCGCGCGTGAAACTGTTTCTGTTTGCCCCTTCGCGCAAATCGTAAGGCCCACAGGAGACGCTGCAATGACCCCGCAATTCGTCCAGAAAAATACCGCCAGAACCCGCATGCTCGCCGTCGCCACGGCTGCCCTCCTGCTCGGCGCCACCGCCGCCGCATCCGCCCAAACGGCCACCATGATCGAGCTCCGCGCCATGCCCGCAAGGGGCAAGAAGGGCGAAACCTTCAAGCCGCTCCCGCCCCTCACCCAGGCCGACATCAAGGAGATCAAGCTCGGCGGCAAGCCCGTCCCCATCACCTCCGTCGATCCGCTGCTCAAAGGCCCCCACGTCCTCCAGATCATGATCCTGCTCGACTCCATGCAGATGATCGGCGACAACGGCCAGTTCGACGCCATCAAGAAATTCATCAGCGATATGCCCCCCAACGTTGAAGTCGGTCTTGGTTACATGCTGCGCAGCAAAGCCGTCATCGCGCAGACGTTTACCACCGACCGCAGACTCCCCGGCGACGCCATGAAGCAGAAGACCCGCGAGCAGGCCGCCAACCCGCAGAACGACAATGGCAACCCGTATATGTGCCTGCGCGATCTCGCGGCCCACTGGCCCGCCGGCGATCCCAACAAGCTGCGCGCGGTCCTCATGTTCACCGACGGCATCATCCGCGGCAACGGCCAGTCCCAGGGTGGCGACCAGCTCAACCCCGACGTCGATGGAGCCTCGCTCATCCTGCAACGCGCCGGAGTCGTCCCCTACCCCTTCTTCTACCTCGACTATCCCGTCGTCGACGGCAACCGCTCCGAGGGCGGCCAGCTTGAGGGCCAGACCAACTTCTCCCAGCTTGCTGCCGACACCGGCGGCGAAAGCCTCTCGGAAGGACAGTTCTCCCCCGGCTCCTTCGACCCGCTGCTGAACAAGCTCTACTCCGTCCTGCAAAGCGAAGTCGTCGTCACCGTCACCGCGCCCGCCAAGCCAGGCAAGCAGATGCGCCTCGACGTCACATCCACCCGTGACGACATCAAGATCAACGGCCCCGACCAGGTCACCGTTGGCAACGTGCTAGGCAAGTAAGCCAACAGGCTTAGATCCCCGACCGACGGAAGGGCGGCGCGAAGCTTTAACAGGCCGTGTAAACGGCCATGCGATACTTAGTCCTGACATGTACAAAAGAGTCCTCCTCAAGCTCTCCGGAGAAGCCCTCGCAGCAGGAACCGGCTTCGGCATCGATGCAATCTTCATCCACAAAGTAGCCGCCGAAATTGCCTCCGTCCACGCCCTCGGATGCGAAATCGGCATCGTCGTCGGAGGAGGCAACTTCTTCCGCGGAGTAGCACAGCAAGCCATCGACATGGACCGCGTCGCCGCCGATCACATGGGAATGTTGTCCACCGTCATCAACGCAATCGCGCTGCAGGACGCCATCGAGAAGCTCGACATCAACTGCCGCGTCATGTCCGCAATCTCCATCAACATGGTCGCCGAACCCTACATCCGACGCCGCGCGATTCGCCACCTGGAAAAAGGCCGCGTCATCATCTTCGCCGCGGGCACCGGAAATCCCTACTTCTCCACCGACACCGCAGCCAGCCTGCGCGCCATGGAAATCGGCGCCGACATCCTGCTCAAAGCCACCTCCGTCGACGGTATTTACAGCGCCGACCCCAAAACCCACCCCGATGCCACCAAGTTCCAGGAAATTTCTTACGCCGAGATGCTCCGCCTCAACCTCCGCGTCATGGACACCGCAGCCGTCTCGCTCTGCCGCGACAACAACATGCCCATGATGGTCTTCAGCATGAAGGTCCCCGGCAACATCGTCCGCGTAGTCCAGGGCGAACCCCTCGGCTCCCTCGTCACTCCCTGACGCCGCGCCTCAGGACAACATCCATCCCAACTTACTCCTCAGAATCCACTCGCCCGCAATGTCGAAGGCAAAAGGGCCTCACGATAGCTGGGTGAGAGTTCCTCGCAGTTGTTTCTTGAAGCCAGGGTGACGCCGCTGGGCGGCGCGACGATGCCTTCGCCTGAAAAAGTCAGGAGCATTCAAACATTTCTGCAAACCAAGGCAAGACGTCTGCGCACACAGATGGCGATGGGCGCTGGCCCGGGTCAATCCCCACGGCTCAATCTACTTCGACGGGACGCTATGAAGTTCCTACACTACGAAATCGACATCGCCATCATTGGGCGGCAACTTGAAATGCCACCGATCGCGGGCCGAAGCGCAGAGAACATGGTCTTGACGGCTTTGCCAAGCTCCGAAAGAGCTCGATAGACGGACCATGCTGCTACCAATGGCGGGTGCCGGGCGCGCCTTTGAAGGGACCGCGCAGGTTGGAGGTGATCCAACCTCCGTAAAAGTCGCCGGGCTGTGGCACAACGCGCTCGTCGCCAACCCAGCACTCGTCCACCCTGGTGGCATAGAACGCGAGGTGTCCGCGCAGGGCGGCGTAGCTGGGCGAGGGGGACTCATAGCTCCAGGCGGCATTGGGTGATTCGTGCCCGGGGATGGAGACAGACCAGTAGGTTGCGAGACCCTTGAACTCGCAGAAGCTCTGCCGGGCTTGCGAAGGCACAAGCAGTTCCATCGCGATGGCAGAGCGCGGCAGATAGTAGACCGGCGGATGGCTGGTTTCAAGAATGCGCAGAGCTGCTTCCCCGTGCAGCGCCGTGTCGGCGATCGTCTGGCCTGCATGCAGGATGCGGATGCGCTGTGGGGTGGATTCGAGACGCGGCGGACGAGGGTAGTCCCAAACGGACTCGATGGCAGGGGCGTGTTCCTTCATGTCGTGGTAGCTCACCGGGATTCGATGAATCCTTTTGCCCGACGACTCAGGGGCAGCGGCGGATTCCCAGGGACACGGCCCGTCCGCTGCTCAACGTATTCAGCCTCGGGCCAGAAAGCAAATCACAGCGCAAATCACGAGCATAGCCAGCGCCGGCAAAGATTTCGTAGCGGGATCGTGGATTTTCACATGCATCGCCAACGCGCCGACCATGAGTATCGCGACCAGCAGGGCAGCAGGAAACACCAGCGACGGCCACCAGATGCCGGCGATCAGGCAGAGCGCCGCCCCCACCTTGAGCGTTCCCACCAGGTACATCGCGAGCGGCGGCAGTCCATAGGCCGCAAACTCTTCAGGCATGGTCTGTGCATTCCCCCCACGATACGGGGTACTCCGAGTGGCCCGCAGGAGCCAGACATTGAGCAGCCCCAGAGCTACCACGCATTGCAGAATTACTTGTGTCGTATGCATACTCTTCCCCGCGGCCGTGCCTTCGCAACGCGTTTTTCGCGATGCGCTAGTGTATAACAGCCGATGTGTCAGTCATTTCAATCGTTCAGATCGCGCGCCTGGTGTCCGTTGTGTCTTTCGCCTCTTACGGCATCGGTTGCTTCTCTTCCCGGCAAATGCGGCTGGAGTTTGAGCGCTACAAAGTTCCTCAATTGCGACAACTCACGGGCGGTTTGCAGATTGCAGGAGCACTCGGCATCGTCGCCGGGTACTGGTTCCGGCCTCTCCTGGCTTTGTCCGCAGGTGGGCTGATGCTGATGATGATTTACGCCGTGATCACGCGATTCAAAATACGGGACCCTCTCTACGCTGCCTTGCCCGCGTTCTCCCTGGCACTTCTCAATGCGTACATCGTCTTCACAGCATTCAGCAACTGAATCCGAGTTCCCGTTGTCGATGAGACAGTCAGCGTCGACCCGGATCAGTTAGGTTTGCAATAGCTCTCCGCTTCGACTTCCGCACCCTGCCCCAGAAGTACTCCCACAGGAATGCCGCGCAAGAAGATGGTACAAAAAAGTCGCCTTTCGTCACTAAAGCAGGGACCATCGCCAAACGATGCTTCCGCGCGAACTACTGCCAGGAGGTGTCATTAAGTTTCTTCCGCCCCTCTCCATTGAAACCGGGAACCAACACGATGATTCCGCAAATGGGCGTGTCATACGCCGGCGAGCAGAATCGAAAGGCCGCTTTGGTAAAGTTAGCGCGAGCGCTGACCTCATAGTCAAGCAGCATTGGCTGGGATGCTTCACCACCGGAAGGTGGAGTCAGCTGGCCAAGTGCCGTAATGGAGGTAGCTGCCATGTACAAAGCAGTGACGACACGGATTCCCAAGCAACGTTTCATGTTCGCCAGTGTATAAAAGTGGCGTCAGGCGTGGACCTGCGCTACTCGGAATCCATAGGTCCGCTTCTTCTCCCGCGCAACTCCAGCCAGCAAATCACGTCTAAACTAAACAAGTGACCGACGCCCTGCTCACACCCGACGCCGTTGCAGAATCCCCATCGTCACCGCCATCCGCGGCGCACGCCCGCAAGCCTCAACTCCCGGCGCTTACCGGAGTGCGCACTTTGCTCGCCGTGAACATCATGTTCTTCCACTTCACGCCGCCGCACATGACCTACCTGTATCCGCTGATTGAGCACTCCTACGTCTTTGTCGGCTTCTTCATCCTGCTCTCCGGGTTCATCCTTTCCTACAACTATGCCGACCGGCCGGGCGGCGTGGACAAGCGCCATTTCTGGCGCGCTCGATTTGCGCGGCTGTATCCCATCTATCTGCTCTCGCTGGTGCTGTTCGTCTCCATGCTCGGCGGCGAATGGCACGCCCGCTCCCACGGCCAGTTCTTTGAAGGAGTACTGCTGACTCCGCTTCTGCTGCAGGGCTGGAGCCCGCAGCTCGCCACCTTTTGGAACACCGTAGCCTGGACTCTCTCCGCCGAGGCCGCGTTCTACTTCGCCTTCCCCTGGCTGATCCGGCTGCCGTGGCCTAAGACTCCCGGCCGCCTGATCGCCCTACTGCTGGCGATCTGGGCAGTCGGCCTGATTCCCCACTCGCTCTACCTGCTGTTCAATCCGGACCATCTTCCCGGCCCTGCCGACCGCTACTCCTACGGACCCTGGCTCCGTATGCTGAAGTACACGCCGATGGCCTATCTCTGCACCTTCCTGGCGGGAATCACGCTGGGCAAGATTCAGGCTTCGCTCACCCTGAGGGCGCGACACCGCGCATGGATTGCCGCCGTCAGCCTGACGGCTATCGCCATTTTTTTCGCCATCCTCGTGGACCGCGTGCCTTACGTCTTGATGCACGGCGGCTTCCTGGTTCCCCTGTTCAGTGCGCTGGTGATTGGATTGAGCGGGCAAAACATCTTCGCCTCGATGTTTGCGTGGAAGCCGATCGAGCTGCTCGGACAGGCAAGCTACGCGCTGTTCCTGCTGCACTTCAACTTCATCAACCTGCTGCGCCAGCACCAGGTTCCGGAGCGCCTGCACCTGGCCGCCTACGATCCGTGGGTTTCGTATGTCGCGACCCTTGTGCTGGCGATTGCAGCGATGCAACTCGTAGAAAAACCCGCCCGGAAAGCGCTGCTAAGCCACCGGCCAGCCCCTTTGCCTTCAGCCTGACCCCGGAGTGCGTCTACGCCTCAAACGCCCGTCATTCTGGACGAAGTCCAGAATCTCGGTAATTGCTTTTTGCGACTACGACTCCTGATTGGCGGGCAAAAAAAAAGGCCCACCGTGGTTGCGGCGGAGCCTTGGGTGCAGCAGGCGTTCGTTGGAGCGATCCAGTTTTGGATCATTCCGGCTCGAGTGACGTTCTCAGGCCGGTTACCTGGTGTGCAAAAAACTGCACAACATTGGAAAACTTTCGCTCTTGCGCACGTGGGCGGTTGGCGGGGGCGCGTCAGCCGGAGGCTTTACCGCATGAGGCGACGGTTGAGGATCCAGGCTGAGTCGCTCTCGGACCGTTCGCGTTTCTTCCGGCACTCGCGAAGAAATCTCCGGTGGTCCATCTGCTCCAACTTGCGGATCAGAAGTACGGCCGGCGTGAAAATGGCCAGGAACAAGGTGATGAAGGAGAGAACGGTGAGGAGAGTCGGCATGAGGTATAGCTCCGCAACAGGTTCGAAAGATCACTGTTCTAATACCGTATAGGTGCACGTTGACGGCCAAGATGCCGGTCTCTTTCGTAACGGCGAGAAGTGTCTTTAGATCAGCGGTTTGGTTACTCTGCCAACACGACGAAAGCCCCCGTCAAAGGGGCTTTCGTCTGTTGCGCGATCTGTTGCGGAGCTATGGTGTGATGACCTGCGATGCATGAGCGCCGTTCGGCACTACCGTCAGGCAAGTCGGTCCGCCAGCCGCCGGGAACGGAGAATTCTGCACCCCGGCCAGGCCGCCCGTGTTGGGAGTCAGTTTCTCGGCCGTCACGGTATTGTCCAGGCTGTTCGAAACGTAGAGGTTCGTGCCCAGCGCCGGATCGATCGCCACGCAGGTCGGCCCCACGCCCGTCGCATTCGCAAACGCGCCCACCGCGCCCGACGGAGTTCCCGTG